>JAOIXS010000021.1 GCA_028225715.1 Candidatus Pelagibacter sp. | reverse complement strand
AAATTAGTGACTGACAGGATAGAGGAGACATCAGGTGGCATAACTTTTAGTTTAGATGATCAATATATTTTTTATTCAAAGCTTGATGAAAATCATCGACCAAGAAAAATTTATAGACACAAATTAGGAACTAAAGTTAACAAAGATCAATTAATTTTTGAAGAAAAAAGTGAAGCTTTTACCGTTACAATTGGTTTAAGTTCAGATGATAAATATTTTTTTATCAACTCTTCAGACCATAATACTTCTGAACAATATTACTTTGATGTTAATGAAAAAGATCCTAAACCTAAATTAATAAAAAAAAGACAAAGAGGAATTCTTTATTCAGTTAATTCTTGGGATGGTAAATTTTATAATCATACTAATGAAAATGCTGAGGATTTTAAAATAGACATTAGTGATAGTTTGGAAAAACCAGACTGGAAAACCTTTATTGCTGCAAAAGAGGAAGTTCTAATTGGAGGGTTAACGTTTTTAAAAAATTGGATCATAAGGTCTGAAACTTCAGATGCTTTAGATAAATTATTTGTAAAAAATATTACAACTGGAACAGAAGAAGAGCTAATTTTTTCTAATGAAACCGTATATGTTCCAGGTGCCTCTTTGATGCAAAGAGATAAAAATACAGACGAGATATACATAAGTTATTCTTCACCAAAGACACAATCTAGAGTTTATTCTTATAACTTAAACACAAAAGAAAAAAAATTAGTTAAAGAACAAGAAATTCCATCCGGTCACAATCCTGATGACTACATTGTTGAAAGAGTTGATTGTAAATCACACGATGGAAGACTTGTTCCTCTTACAATTACAAGACATAAAAATACTAAACTGGATGGTAGTGCTCAATTATTGCTTTATGGATATGGTTCATACGGAAGTTCTATGAACCCTAGTTTTTCTACAACTAGATTAAGTTTAATTAATAGAGATATCATCTGGGTTACAGCCCATATTAGAGGGGGTATGGAAAGAGGTATGAAGTGGTGGAAAGAAGGAAAATTGCTTAATAAAAAAAATACTTTTGAAGATTATATTGCTTCTGCAAAATACTTAATTGAAAATAAATATACTTCAAAAAATAAGATAATAGGTATGGGTGGCTCTGCGGGTGGTCTTCTTATGGGTGCTGTAGTTAATCAAGCCCCTGAATTATTTCTGGGAATTATAATGGCTGTACCATTTGTCGACTCTTTGACAACCAATTTAGATCACTCTTTACCTTTAACAGTTGGGGAATTTGATGAGTTTGGAAATGCAAAAGATAAAAAGGATCACTTTGATTATATTTATTCTTATGCTCCCTATAACAATATAAAAAAGATGGATTATCCTCATATACTGATCACAACAAGCTTAAGTGACAACAGAGTATTGTTTGATGAGCCAGCAAAATTTACTGCCAAACTTAGAGATTATAAAACTGATAATAATTTATTGCTTTTAAAAACTGAAATGAACGCTGGTCATGGTGGTAAATCTGGTAGAGATGGAGCTATAGAGGAAATTGCACTTGATTATGCATTTGCATTGAAAATTTCTGAAAAAATTTAATCTCTAATTTTTAGAAACAACCATTTGAAACAAAGCCAACTACAATAAAATTAGAATCTACTTCAAATCTTCTTTCACAAAGTATTCCATATTTTTTTGTATTATAAACAAGCTCTAAGTTACCTTTATCATTTTTAAAATCCTCATCTGGCTTGCCTAAATCCATTTGTAAATTATTTGAAGTTTTTCCAATGTATTCACTTAACTTAGCATTTTCTTTTTCAACAATTGCATCTGTTTTATCTTTGATTGTTTGACAGCCAGCAACAAGAGTTAAAAAAAATAAGCTTATTAAAATAAATTTTAATTTTTCCATAAGTAAATGATAACACCCAAAATATGGCATAAATATAAACTTATAAGTTGAAATATGTTGATAAACTTGGATTTTTAAGAGTATTTTCCTAATTAATCTAATATTAATCGGTCTTAATCTTAGGAGGATCAATGTTAGAAAAATATTTCGACTATAAAAAACATAAGACTGATTTTAAAACAGAAGTAATAGCTGGTGTAACAACATTTTTGACAATGGCTTACATTATGTTTTTAAATCCATTTATACTATCAGGTGAATTTGCTGGACCAGAAAAAGGGTTCTTTGAATTTGGAGCAGTATACACAGCAACAATCGTTGCAACAGCACTTGCTTGTTTCATAATGGCATTTTATGGAAAAACATGGCCAATAGGTTTGGCGCCAGGTATGGGAATTAATGCTTTCGTTGCATTCGGTGTTTGTGCTGGAATGGGCTATACGCCTCAAGAAGCTTTAGGAGCTGTACTAGTTGCTGGGGTTTTATTCTTAATCATTTCATTAACACCTATTAGAGCATGGTTAATTAATTCAATTCCAAGAAGTTTAAAATTAGGAATTGGTGCTGGTATTGGATTATTCCTGGCAATAATTGGACTTCAAATCATGGAAGTTGTTGTTGATAATCCAGTAACATTAGTTCAATTAGGTGACTTGAGTGATCCTCTTGTTCTATTGGGTTGTGCTGCATTTATTTTAATGGTTGTCCTTGAAAAAATGAAAATTAAAGGAAATATCATTATTGGTATTTTGTTATTCAGTATTATTGCATGGGCTACTGGACTTGCTAAATTTAACGGAATTGCAAGCTCACCACCTCCGATGACTTATCTATTTGATTTTGACTTATCGGCAGCATTAACAGCTGGTATGACAACTGTCGTATTTACTTTATTGTTTGTTGATTTCTTTGATACTGCAGGAACATTAACTTCAGTGGCAAACGTAGCCGGTAAGGTTGGTAAAGATGGTAAAGTTAAAGATATCGAAAAAGCAATGATGGCTGACAGTGTTGGAACTGTAGCTGGCGCAATGATGGGAACAACAACTGTAACAAGTTATGTTGAATCTGGTGCTGGTGTAAAAGCGGGTGGAAAAACAGGAATGACCTCTTTAGTAATTGGTCTCCTATTTTTAGCTTGTATATTCTTTGCTCCTTTAGCAACAAGTTTACCTAAGCAAATTGATGGTGCAGCTTTAGTATTTGTTTCTGTTCTTTTTGTTAGAAACATAACTGATATTGAATGGGATGATATTGGTGAAGCAGCTCCTGCTATTCTTGCAATGATAGCTATGCCGTTAACATATAGTATTAGTAACGGTATTGCTTTAGCATTTGTATCATACGCATTAATCAGATTATTTACTGGTAAGTTTTCTTCAACTTCACCAGCAATATGGATTATTGCAATCTTAAGTGTTGTTAGTTTTGCAGTTGCTTAAAATATAATTTTAGGGCTGGAATTATTCCAGCCCTATTTATTTTTCTTGATTATTTCTTCCATAGAGATCTCTTCATAATGTTCAGTAGGTTGAACAATCCATGGGTCTGAATCTAATTTTACTGGACAAAAATCTGGCTCAAATGTAGATGATTTTTTTTTCCATAAACAAGCAGTTTTAACTTCGTTTATATAATCTTTAGTTGGCTCATAATTTTTTAACCACTCAATACTTTTATTTAAAGTTAATCCAGTGTCAGATAAATCGTCTACTAATAAAACTTTATCAAAATCTTTATTTTCAGCTAAAGAACTAATTTCCCTTGCAAACATTAATTGGCCTTGCTTGTCTTGCATTCCTTTTCCTGAGTAACTTTGAATAACTATATAAGCTATTGGTAATTTTAAAATTCTAGAAAGGATATCCAATATAGGAGCTGCGCCTCTCATAATACCCACTAATACTGTTGGCTTGTAGCTATTGTGAATTTCTATTGCTAGTTTTTCCACAATTTTTGTATACTGATCAAAAGTGATAATTAATTTCTCTGCCATAAAATTCATTATCATATAAAAAATTATTAAAAAAGGAGAAATAATGAAAGCCTACTGGATTGCTTTGTATAAAAGAATAGATAATCAAGAAAATTTAAAAAATTATGGTTCAAAAGTTACTGAAATAATAAAAAGTTATGGAGGAAAACCCTTGGTAAGAGGTGGAAAATTTGAAATTTTAGAGGGCGAAACTTACCCAAGAACTGTAATCTGGGAATTTCCAAGTCATGAACAGGCAATGAAATGTCATGATTCTAAAGAATATCAAGATGGCTGGGCTATAGCCAAAAATACCACTGAACGAAACCTACAAATTGTAGAAGGTTTTAGTACTGAATAGGTTCTGGATCTATACTTCTCCATATATACCAAGTTGCAACTGAGCAGTATGGACTAAACCTTTTGTTTAATAATTTTACATAAGATTCAGGTGGTAGATATTTTTTTTTATAATTTTTTGAAATTCCTCTTAAAAGACCAATATCTTGTATAGGCCAAATATTTGAGCGATTATAAGTAAACAACAAAATCATTTCAGCTGACCATCTTCCAATTTGTCTTAATTGAGATAAATAGGTAATAGCTTCTTCATCTGACATTTTAGGAATTAACCTAGGATTAAATGATTTATCCAATATTTGCTTTGCTAAACTTTTTATTCCTTTAACCTTTTGTTTAGTTAATCCACAACTTTTTATCTGAGCAGCGGATAGTGCTGAAACAGTTTTAGCATTTATTTTATTCTTACATTTTTTTTGAAATTTTGAAAATATGGAATTGGCAGCAGCAACACTAATTTGTTGCCCAATAATACTTTTGCATAATGAAAAAAATATATCTTTCCTAGAAGTAAGCACTGCCTCTGAAGGAGATTTATATTTACTAATCAATAAAGACATCACTTTATCCTTGTTGGATAAATATTTTTTTGCAGTACTCCAATATTTTGGTTTTTTACTCATGTCTAGTTGTAGATGGTATTTCTTTCTTATGGTAAATTTCTCTCCTAAGGATAATTAAAGATGAAGAAACAACTAATAGTGCACCAAGTAATGTTTTTATTGTAGGGATCTCATCCCAAATTAAATATCCAAAAATTATTCCAAAAACTAATGCTAAATATTTTAATGGTGATACTAGAGAAACTTCAGATAGTTTAAAGGATTGACTAAGCCATAAATTTGCAAAACCTCCTAAGAATCCAATCATAGACAATAAAACTAAGTCTTGAGCATTAGGCATAACCCAGCCAAAAGGAATTGTAAATAAACTTGCTAAAGTAATAACTATTGAAAAATTGAGAGCAATAAGCCAAACAGGTTCTGTTGTAGATAATTGCCTAATTGCTATTGCAACGTAAGATAAACCTAAACAGAAAATAATTGGATAAATATAGTATATGTTTAGATCCCCAAAACCAGGTTCTGTTATTACTATAATTCCAATAAAACCAATTGATACAGCAAGCCATCTATAGAATCCAACTTTCTCACTTAAAAAAAAAATTGAAAAAACAGTAGTAAATATTGGTGCAGCAAAGGAAATGCTAACCACAGTAGCTAGTGGTAAATTTCTTAAAGCAATAAATATTGCAATTAAAGCTATCAGGCCAAATAAGCATCTTAAAAAATGTAAACCTGCTCTCTTAGTGGAGTAAAAATTTTTTATTCTATCTCTAGGCATTATAAAAAAGTATATAATTACTCCAAAAAAACCTCTAAAAAATAACACCTGCCCTAAAGGATAATCTTCAGACCATTTAACTATTAAATCCATAAAAGAAAATGCACATACTGACATAAACATGTACAAAAAGCCTAATTGATTTTTAGTTAACATAAGAATAATTTGTAGATTAAATTTATGGATAAGCAATGGAAATAGCAGTATTGGGATTAGGATGTTTTTGGGGTCCAGAAATTAAGTTCAGTAAACTTGAGGGAGTTATTAAAACTGAAGTTGGTTATTGTGGGGGTGATAGCAAAGAAGTTACCTACAAAGAAGTATGCACTGGTAATACAAATCATGCAGAAGTTGTTAAATTAGATTTTGATCCTAAAATCATATCTTATGAAAAAATTTTAGAATTTTTCTTTGAAATTCATGACCCTACAACCTTAAATTCACAAGGACCAGATTTTGGTACACAATATAGAAGTGAAATATTTTACTTAAGTGATGGACAAAAAGAAATTGCTGAGAATGTTATAGAAAAAATAAATTCGAGTTTATCTGGACAAGTTGTAACAAAATCTTCTTTATTAAAAAATTACTGCCCCGCTGAAGAATACCACCAGAGATATTTAGAAAAAAGATAATATGTCTTTAGTTAATACAAGTTGGTTAGAAGAAAATTTAGATAAGGTAAAAATTATTGATTGTTCATGGCACATGCCTCAGACAGAGCGTAATGGTTTTAATGAATATAAAAATAAACATATTAAAAATGCAATTTTTTTTGATTTAGATAAAAACTCTAAAAAAGATACTGACCTACCTCATATGTTGCCAGATGTTAAGTCATGGAAAGATATTGTTTCTAACATGGGAATTAAAAACAATGATCGGATAGTCATCTATGATAATTCAGATGTAGTTAGTTCATGTAGATGTTGGTATAATTTTATCTACTTTGGTCACAGTCCAGAATTAGTTCATGTATTGGATGGTGGATTAAAAAAATGGATTGAAGAAGATAGAGCAACTACTAATGATATAATTAAGATTATTTCCTCTAGCTATACTGTGCATGAAAAAAAAGAATTAGTAAAAGATATAAACCAAATTAATAAAAATATTTTAGAAAATAAATTTAATGTTATTGATGCAAGAAGTTTAGAAAGATTTAAAGGCCAAGTCCCTGAACCAAGAAAAGGACTGAGAAGTGGCTCTATCAAAAACTCTTTTTGCCTACCCTTTTCTGAACTCATAAATCAAGATCATACTTTTATTAGCAGAGAAAAAATTTATGAAAAGTTTAAATCAATTGGATATGAGTTGGGCAAAAACATTGTATTTACTTGTGGTTCTGGAGTTACTGCTTCGGTTTTGGCTCTTGCTTATTCCTTAATAGATAATAAATATATGCCTACTATTTACGACGGATCATGGAGTGAATATGGAAAGAATTAAAATATGAAAAGATCTACAAAAATTGGAACTATAATCCTAGCCTTCTTTTTAATTATTACAATAGTAATTGTTGGAAGAACAATGATAGGAAATCATTTTAAAAAAAAATTTAGCAAAAGACCTCCTCCAGGAATAATAGTAACAGAAGTTGTTGCAAAAGATTTCTCCCAAAAAGTTTCAACATATGGAACAGCAACCCCATTTAGAACTAAATCATATAAAATTGAGAAATATGAAATAGTTAGCCCAATAGAATTTAATAAAAAATTAAAAAAAGGTGATTTAATAACAAAATTAAAGACTAGGAATCTGATAGCTGCCTTTGATGGAATAGTAACTAAAAGAGATTTCTCAAATGATATTAAAGTTTCAGAAAGTTCTCTTTTAATACAATTAGAAGATACTTCAATAATTTATGTAGATGTCGATATCCCAGAGATTTACTCAAGTTTCATTAAAGAGAATTTGAATGTTGATGTTAAATTTTCTGGTAATAATGATAAAATTTATTCTGGAATTATAGATTCTACATCAGGAAGAATTGATATTGAAAAAAGATCTTTAGCTACGAGAATAAAGTTAAATAATAATAATTTTGATATTTTACCAGGATCTCTTTTAGAGATTACAATTAAATACAATGAAAAGAATTCACTAAGTATACCTGACACTAGTTTAATGATGGAGGGTGATAAAACATACGTTTATAAAGTTTCAGAAAAAAATATTACTAACAAAACTGAAGTTGTGATTGGAATAAGAGATAGTGGATTTATTGAAATAGTTTCAGGGTTATCACAAGGAAATAATATTGTTGCTGAAGGTCTAAAAAAAGTAAGACCAAGACTTGAGATAAAACCAATTAAAAAAGGTGCAAAAAAAGTGAAATCCAATTGGAAAAAAAAAGCTGAACCTAAAAAAAATGAAACTAAAAAGAGCAAATTTGATTGGTTAAAAAAATTAAATATATTTAATAAGTCAGAAAAAAAAGACACTAAAAATAAATAATTAAATGTATATAACAGATGTAAGTATAAGAAGACCTGTAGTTGCTTGGGTGATGTCTCTTATATTAATTGTTTTTGGAATATTTGTTTTTTCACAATTACCTGTAAGGGAATTACCTGAAGGCCTACAACCTCCTGTGGTTCAAATTAAAGTGGACTACAAATCTGCTTCAGCTCCTATAATTGACCAAGAAGTAACTCAAGTAATTGAAAAAGTGATTGGTGGAATAGAGGGAGTAAAAAATATTAATTCAACATCAGAAAATGGAAGTAGTTCAATTAGTGTTGAATTTAATACTGATATCAATCTAGATAATGCCGCCAACGATATAAGAGAAAGAGTAGCAAGAATTGTTGGTAGGTTACCTGATGAAGCTGATGCCCCTCAAATACTTAAACAATCAGCAGGATTTTCAACTACTATGTGGCTTTCAGTAACTTCTACAACCTGGAGTGATTTAGAACTTGGAGATTATGTTGAGAGATATTTAGTAGATCAATTTTCAAGTGTTAAAAATGTAGGAACTATTATAACTGGTGGTTTAAGAGATCTAAGTGTTAGAGTTTGGATAGATCCAATTAAACTTGCAGCAAATAATTTAACCATTCAAGAGGTAGAGCAAGCTTTAAGAAAAGAGAATGTGAGCCTGCCAGCAGGCACATTAGAAGCTACTAATATTGATTTAATACTAAATTTAGATAAATCATATGATGATATTGAAAAATTAAAAACCCTACCCATAAAAAAAAACCAAAACAGAGTTATAAGACTTCAAGATATTGCCAATATTGAGTTTGGTCCAGTTTCAGAAAAAAATCTATTCAAGGCACAAAGAAAAGGTGCTTTAGATTTGACTACAGTTGGGATTGGTATTTATGCAAAAAGTGGTGCTTCAACAGTAGAGCTTTCTAAAGAAATAAGTAAAAAAATAGATGAAGTTAAGAAAACATTACCAGGGGATCTAAATATAGAAGTAGCTTTTAACAGAGCAACCTATGTGGGTACTGCTATTGAAGAGGTTTATAAGACATTAATAATTGCCTTTATACTTGTAGTAATAATTATTTATTTATTTTTAGGAAATATAAAAGCTGTAATTGTTCCAGCCGTTGCTTTGCCTGTAAGTTTAATAGCATCCTTCTTAGGACTTTATTTATTTGGTTTATCAATAAATATTTTTGTCTTGTTAAGTTTTATTCTGGCAATTGGAATAATTACTGACGACTCAGTCATAATGACAGATGCTATCTATAGAAGAATTGAAAATGGAGAAAGCCCTTTAGTTGCGGCTTACAAAGGATCAAAACAAATCAGTTTTGCTATTATTGCAACTACATTAATTTTAGTAGCTGTCTTTCTTCCTTTAATTTTTATAGATGGTATTGCAGGAACATTATTCAGAGAGACTGCTATAGCGCTGTCATTTTCAGTTGTGGTATCTTCTTTTGTGGCTCTTACTTTGTCACCCATGTTAGCAAGTAAGTTTTTGAAGAAAGAACCTAAGCAAAATCTTATAGTTACTAAATTTGATAAATTTTTTAAATCGTTATCAAAATTTTATGAAGAAACATTGGAGTATTGGCTAAATAAGAAAAAAATTATAATTTTATTTATTGTCTTCACTATTATTGTCTCTGGTACTTTATTTCATTTTACAAAAAAAGAATTATTACCTATGGAAGATCGAGGCGTATATCTTGTTCTTGGATTTACAGATGAAGGGAGTTCTTTTGAATATACTGAAAAAAGAGCAGAAGATGTTGAAAAAAGATTAATTCCCCTTCTTCAGGCTGACGGTAGTCCATATAAAAGGTTTATAATGAGAGTGCCAGGCTTTGGTGGCAACAAAAATTCTTTTAACAGCTTTATAATAATTGCATTATTGGATGAATGGGCTGAAAGAGATAAAAGTTCACTAACAATAATGAGGGAGGCAATTGGAAAAATTGTGACTGTGCCAGAAACTGTCGCTTTTCCAATATCACCTCAATCTATTAGAGTTTCTAGCTACAATAAACCTGTTCAAATGGTTATATTGGGCAGTACTTACGAAGAGTTAGAAGAAATACAATCCAAAGTTATTAGAAAATTAAGACAGAATAAAAATTTATCAAGACTAGAATCAGATTACTCAAGAGATAAACCTGAAATAAAACTACAAATAAATAAAAATAAGGCTAAGGACCTTGGTGTATCCACTGAATCAATCGGTAAAACACTAGAAACTCTTTATGGTGGAAAAACAGTAACGAACTTTAATAGACTTGGTAAAGAATACCCAATTATACTTCAGCAATACTTAGCTGATAGACGATCTCAAGAAGGGCTTTCTAAAATATTTGTTAGATCGGAAAGCTCTGGTAAACTTATTTCTTTAGCAAATTTAGTAGAGTTCAGTGAAAAAGGGTCTGCAAAAAAATTAACAAGATATAACAGGCAGAGAGCTGTAACAATATCCGCAAATATATCTGAGTCTTATACACTTACAGAAGCAATTGCATATTTAGAGGAAACGATGGAAGAAATTGGCTCTTCCAACCAAATTGCATGGAAGGGTAAATCAGAAGAAATAAAAGAGACTAGTAATGAACTGTTTATTATTTTTGGATTAGCATTTCTAACTGCCTACCTAGTAATGGCTGCAACCTTTAATTCATTTATTCATCCATTTATTATTATGTTAACTGTTCCACTTGCTTTGTTTGGAGGTTTGGTCTTTATACTATTCTTGAATAGTTCTATTAATATCTTCTCACAAATAGCACTTGTCATCTTAATTGGAATATCAACTAAAAATAGTATTCTAATCGTTGATTATGCCAATCAGTTAAGAACAGCTGGAAAAAATATAGAAACGTCAGTTAAGGAAGCTTGTCAATTAAGATTTAGACCCATAATGATGACGTCAATAAGCACAATGATTGCAATGATGCCTTTAGTTATAGGAAATATTGGGCCAGGTGCAGGGGAAGCTTCAAGACTAGCTGTTGGTGCTACTATTCTAGGTGGAATGATTATATCAACATTTTTTACATTGTATGTAACTCCAACCATGTATTTGGTATTAGCAAAGAATACGAAAAGAATAGATGCTGTTGATATTGAATTAAAAAAACAACTTCGTTAAAATATAATATATTTATTTTTATTTAGTCTTTTTTGACAATCTTGTAATTGTGATTTGTATTTATTAGATTGTTTTTCTACTTTTTTAGCTAAGCCTATAACTTTCTGATTATTCTTATAATCTTTATAACCACCCCACCCCTCATGATATGCAAGGTATTGTCTAAAAGCATCTTTCTTAGAAATTTTTAAAAGAGACTCCGTTTTATCAGTGTACCAACCAATAAAGTCTACACTATCTTTAAATCTTGCTCTTGTTGCAAGTTTATTACCTGTTTCATTTTTGTATTGCTCCCATGTTCCTTTTACAGCCTGAGAGTATCCAAAAGAACTTGATGGACGCTTAAAGGGTATAATTTTAAATAATTTTTGTCGTTGTGGTTTTGCCAGCCAATCAAAATCAGATTCCATTTTAATAATAGCTAATTGAACATAGATTGGTGTACCCCATTTTTTTTCAGTACTTTTTGCATGTTTGTACCAAAGGTATCTTTCGTTAAAAATAGAACAACTGTTTGATGTATTTTGAGGAATAGAAGAACATGCTGAAATTAGCAATGTTAGTAAAATAAAAAAAAAATTATAAGATTTATACATATCTATTTTTTATTTTATAAAAAATAATTACAAGAACAACACCTAAAAAATTTCCAAATAAATCACTCAGCTCAAAATTTCTATTAGGAATTATTATATGAGTGAACTCTAAAATAATTGAAAGTAAAAATAAGTATGTGATCAGAACATTAATCCTAGTGGTTTTATTATAAGCTATGAATCCAGATATAGATAAAATAACGAATGCATAAAAATGATTTGAAGAAATTAAAAAATCTCTTGTGATCTGAGGTTGTATAGAACTGTCATTATATAAAAAAAAACCTAGCAAACTTCCTGGATATAAATAAAATATTATTAATATTAAATTAATAGTGTGAAATCCTAAAATTAAAATTTTACTCATATTTTTATATAATTATTTTATTTATTTTATCATTTTTATCAGTTATCAAAATATATCATATGCCTCATTTAATTTTAGTTAGACATGGTCAAAGTGAATGGAATCTAGAAAAAAGATTTACTGGTTGGGTTGACGTAGATCTTACTGGTCAAGGGAAATTAGAAGCTTGTAAAGCTGGCGAATATATTAAGGAAGCTAAAATTGATATTAATCATTTTTATTCGTCGTTTCAGTTAAGAGCTATTAACACACTAAAATTTATCCAAGACACATTAAGAGATAAAAGAGAACCAATTAGAGCCTGGCAATTAAATGAAAGACATTATGGAGCTTTAACGGGGCTAAATAAAGATGAAATGAAAGAAAAACTTGGTGAAGATAAAATCCATACTTTTAGAAGATCTTGGGATATTAAACCAGATCCCTTAAGTAGAAACAATCCATATCATCCATTAAATATAGATGTTTATAAAAGTATTCCAAAAGAAAATATTCCTGACACCGAGTCCCTTAAAGATACCTACGAAAGAGTAATGAAATTTTATGTTGATGAAATCCAAGAGAAACTAAAGAATGATAAAAATATTTTAATTTCAGCTCATGGGAATTCAATAAGAGCACTATGCAAATTTTTATTCAAATTAGATAACCAGAAAATATCATTACTTGAAATACCAACAGGTAATCCACTTTTGATAAATTTAGATTCACAGCAAAATATTAAAGAATGCTCTTACCTAGATCAAGATAGGGCTAAGGACTTATTAGTTTTTTAATAATTGTTTATAGATATTAAGATCCGTTAAATGCCTAAAGTCTTCTAAACTCTCAAAACCGTATAACTCGTCTTTATTAATTAATTTATTCCAAATATTTGAAATTGAAAAATTGCCTACCTCATATGAGTTGAATAAACTCTTATTCAAGATCTGGCATCCAGTATAAATTAAACAATTAAGTTCATTTTTTTTTATTATATTTTTTTTAAGATTAAAATCACCTTTCAAATTTTTGTCAAAACTCAAGTTTTGATTAGCTAATAAAAGTATATTTTTAACTTTGTTTAAAAAATAAAACTTCTCCATATCTTTAATGTATTTCTTATAATTTTCATTCCATACGGTATCTGGATTAAATGTAATAAAATCTGTTTCATTAGATGAATTTATCAAATTTAAAATTCCACCACCTGTATCTAAAATATTTGGGCCATCATTAACTATCTTAATTTCTAAATTAAATTTCTTATCTTTAAGAAATTGTTCAATTTTTTCACTTAGGTAAAATGTATTAATTAAAATTTTATTAATTCCCAAAGAATGTATTAAATTAATACAANTTTCTAATAAAGTAATTTGATTTATCTTTAGTAGAGGCTTAGGAGTTGTCAGTGTTATTGGGTTTAAGCGCTTACCATATCCAGCACATAAAATTAATGCAGTTTTAATCTTCATTTCTGATTTCTTATTTTTTTTGAAAAATTAAGGTCTAGTAAGCCTTTAAGCTCAGAAAACTTTTTATTATTAGAAATTCTTAATTCAATTAATTTCCAAGCATAAGGAATTAATTTTAAGTATTGCTTTTTCTTATCTCTCATGGCCAATCTTGTAAATATTCCAATGATTTTCATATTTCTTAGAATGGATAATATTTCAAAATCTCTCAATAAAGTAGCCTCGTTAACTCTTTTTTTATTTAATTTTAAATAATATCTATAAATTTTATCTTTAAATATTTTATCTGTTTTAAATCTAACATCATCAATTAAGGAAGCTAAATCATAAGCCCTGTTTCCAATTAAAGCATCTTGCGAATCGATAACTCCTATTTTATTTTTGAACTTCATTAAATTTGACACATGAAAGTCCCTATGAACGAAAACTTTTTCTTTTGATTGAAGGTGCATTAGTAAAGACTTAATTTGTTTTTTTATATCAATTTTAAATTTGGTTAATTTATTTTTTTTTACAAATTTTTTTGCATACCATTCAAAGAATAAATTTGCCTCATTGAATAATTTAACATTGTTATAAATTGGAATTTTATAAGTTTTACCTTTAAAATTTTTAGATTGATTTTGTTTAATTTTTTGAATCACACTAAGCAAATCAACAGATTTTTTGTATAGGGTTGCTCGTTGATTTTTATTTTTTTTTAATAGACTAAAAACAGAATCATCTCCAAAATCTTCAATTTCTATATAATTTTTTTTATAATTTTCGTTATAAAGTGTTGGTGCTAAAACTTTATTTTTAATTAGAAGGTTATTTATTGCATCATATATTAACAAATTTTTTTCTTTTTCCTTAGAAGCAAAAACTATGATTGATTTTTTGTTTAATGATGACTTTCTATAAAAAGATCTAAATGATGCATCA
>JAOIXS010000020.1 GCA_028225715.1 Candidatus Pelagibacter sp. | reverse complement strand
TATGTAAGGTTAAAAGTGTAGAACCTAAGATTTCATTCGTATTAAATAGATGATTTAGATAGTTTTTTGAATACTTGTTAAGATTTAAATTTGAACAACTAGGATCAAGAGGCTCATTATCATTTTTAAATTTATTATTTTTAATATTTATACGTCCTTTCCAAGTAAAAGCTAAACCGGTTCTTCCAGATCTCGTAGGCATTACACAGTCAAACATATCAACACCTCTCTTAACAGCTCCCAAAATATCAGCTGGCGTTCCAACCCCCATTAAATATCTAGGTTTATCATCGGGCATAATATTCTTTAAATCATCTAGAACACTAAACATTTCATTTTGACTTTCTCCTACGGCAAGTCCTCCAATCGCATATCCATCAAAGCCAATTTTAATTAACTCATTAAGAGATTTATTTCTTAAATCTTTAAATAAACCACCCTGGACTATTCCAAATAAAGCTTTGTGTGGATTTAAACCAAAAGCTATTTTAGATCTTTCAGCCCAGTATATGGATAGTTCCATGGATTTATTAATTGCATTATAGTCAGTAGTTTTCTTAGGACACTCGTCCATAATCATAACAATATCTGAGTCTAATCCTTTTTGAACTCTTATGCTTTCTTCTGGACTTAATATGAATTTTTTACCATCTACATGAGAGTTAAATATCGCACCCTTTTCTCTGTCTACTTTGTTTAATTTCGAAAGTGACATAACTTGAAACCCACCAGAATCTGTAAGTATGGGAAGCTTACAATTCATAAACTTGTGAAGTCCTCCTGCAGAAATTATTCTATCTACGCCTGGTCTAATCATTAAGTGATAGGTGTTAGATAATATTATTTCAGAGCCAGTTTTAATAACATCATCAATAAGGCAAGCTTTTACGGTTGCCTGTGTACCGACAGGCATGAAAGCAGGTGTTTGAATGTTACCTCTATGGGTTTCAATAATACCAGTTCTTGCAAATTTATCATTTTCAACGACATTAAATTTGAAATTTTTTAATGTCATTGAAATGTTTATTAGTATTATTTAAAGCTAATAATTTTATCTGGGTTAGAAACAGAACCGTTATTATTTTGATCTCCTCTTTTAATTTTATCAACTATATCCATACCCTCAATAACTTTACCAAAAACAGTATATTGTCTATCTAGGAATGAAGCCTCTTTGAAACAAATAAAAAATTGACTATTAGCACTATTTGGATCTTGTGATCTAGCCATAGACAAAGTTCCTCTTTCATGAGGTAAGTCACTAAATTCTTCTTTAAGATCTGGTAAATCAGAACCGCCCATGCCTGCTCTTTTTAGATCAAATTGATCATTAGAAGAGTTACCAAACTGCACATCACCTGTTTGAGCCATAAAGCCATCAATCACTCTGTGAAATACAACGCCATCGTATTTACCATCTTTTGCTAATTGTTTAATTCTTTTTACGTGATTAGGTGCCACGTCTTCAAAAAGTTCTATTTTAATGTCTCCATCTTTAAGTTTTAAAATCATTATATTCTCCTTCGCGATTATGTTGTTGGTTAGTATAAAAAATAAAATTAAAAATTTTGTTATAAGTTTATTCATATTTATCTTTTAGTGACTTTATTGTACTTTTTGTAGCAAATTTTTTGATATCACCTTTTAGTCTGACTATTTCTTTAACAAATCTTGATGAAATGATTTGATTTTCAACATCAGACATTAAAAAGATTGTTTCTATATTGCTATTCAATTTTCTATTCATTCCAGCTAATTGAAATTCATATTCGAAATCAGATACTGCTCTTAAGCCTCTTAAGATAATATTAGATTTGTATTTTTTGCATAAATCAGTTGTTAATGATGTAAATGAAATAACTTCAATCTTCTTTTTATCAAATTTTAAATCAACAAATAGTGCTTTTTTAATTAATTGCACTCTTTCAAGTGAATTGAAAAGATAATTTTTATTAGCACCATCAGAAGCAGCAATAATAACTTTATCAAATAATCTTAAAGCTTTTTTTATAACATCAATATGGCCAAAAGTAATTGGGTCGAATGTTCCAGGATATACGGCAACTTTTTTCATTACTCCAAGTTATCATCAATTTTTATTGCTGAAACAACTTTTTCATCACCAGATAATTTGATAATTCTTACACCTTGAGTATTTCTTCCAGCTGTTCTGATTTCTTTAACAGCAACTCTAATCACCCTACCTTTATTTGTTGAAATCATTACATCATCTCCCTCGATAACAGGAAATGACGAACATATACTGCCATTTCTAGGTGAGTTAACAATTCCAATTATGCCTTTACCGCCTCTATTGGTAACTCTATATTCATTGTTCAAAGTTTTTTTACCATATCCATTTTCTGTAATTGATAAAACAAATCTTCCTTCAGATTTAGAATCTTTTTTTGTTTTTTCTTTATTTGTTATTGAAAGAGAAACGATCTCGTCATTAGGTGATAACTCTATACCCTTTATACCTTTAGAGGATCTACCCTTAAATATTCTTAGTTTTTTTGATTCAAATCTGATGCATTTACCATTTTTTGTACTTAGCATTACATCTTGATCGTCTTTACAAATTTCAACACCTACAATTTTATCATTTGGATCTAATTTTATCGCAATTTTTCCAGCTGAATTAATGGAAGAAAAGTCTTCTAAACTGTTTTTTCTAACCTTACCCTTTGCAGTTGCAAAAACAATTTGAAGGTTTTTTGTATCACTTTCATCATCAGGAAATGGCATAATTGAACTGATAGATTGATGATTTTTTAAAGGTAATATATTAAATAGAGATTTACCTTTTGATGTAGTTGATCCCTCAGGTATCTTCCAAGCTTTAATTTTGTAGACAAGTCCTTCAGTCGAAAAAAAAAGAACAGAAGTGTGTGTGTTAACTGATAAAGTTTGTACTACAGAATCTTCATCTCTTGTTGTAATCCCAGATTTACCTTTGCCACCTCTTTTTTGTTGTTTAACGCTGCTTAATGCTCCTCTTTTAATATATCCCTGAAGTGTAACTGTAATAATAACAGACTCTTTTTGAATAGTCTCTTCAATATCATAGTTTAAAATAGCATCTATAATTTTAGTTCTTCGTGGTACAGCAAACTTTTCTTTAATAGTTTTAAGCTCTTCACTTATTACGTTTAAAAGTTCTTTTTTAGAATTAATTATTTTCTTATATCCCTTAATTAGATCAGCTAATTTTTTAATTTCGACTTCTATTTCATTAATACCTAGAGCTGTAAGTTTTTGAAGTCTAAGTTCTAAAATAGCAATTACTTGAGGATCAGATAATGAGTATAAATTTTTTCCCTTCTTATCTTCGACAAGTGAAATTAACTTTAAAGATTTATTAATTTTCCACTTAGTGTTTAATAATGATTTTTTAGCGTCATCGGGGGTTTTTGAAGATCGTATAATCTTTATAATTTTATCTAAATTCTCAACAGATACAGACAGCCCAATCAAAATATGAGCTCTGTCTTCCGCTTTTTTTAAGTCAAATTTAGTTTTCTTAATTACAACATCTTCACGAAATGTTAAAAAATTTGTTAAAAATTCTTTTAAATTACATATTTTAGGTTTGCCATCAACGATAGCTAAAGTGTTAAAACCAAAAGAACTTTCTATCGAAGTGTTTTTATAAAGTAATCGTTTAATAGTTTCTGGCTCAACACCATTTCTTAAATCAATTGCTACTCTAATTCCTTCTCTATTAGACTCATCTCTAATATCTTTTATTCCTTCAATTTTTTTCTCTCTAACGAGTTGGGCAATTCTTTCATTTAAGACTGATTTATTAACTTGATAAGGTACAGATGTAATAACTAGTCTTTCTCTACCATTTTTTTGTGCTTCAACACTAATTTCACCTCTAATTTTAAATGACCCACGACCTACATTATATCCAGCTTTAATAATTTCTTTTCCGATGATGACACCACCTGTTGGAAAATCAGGACCTGGAATGTGTTTCATTAACTCTTTAATCTTAATATCTTTATTGTCAATTAAGGCTAATGTTCCATCAATGATTTCACCTAAATTATGTGGAGGTATACTTGTTGCCATCCCAACTGCAATACCACCAGCTCCATTAACTAATAAATTGGGATATTGAGCGGGTAAAACAGATGGTTCTTTTTCTGTTTCATCGTAGTTACTCTTGTATTCGATAGTATCTTTTTCGATATCGTCTATTAAGTATTGTGATACTTTAGCCAATCTTGTTTCTGTATATCTCATAGCCGCAGCTGGATCTCCATCAATAGATCCAAAGTTACCTTGGCCCTGAACAAGAGGTAAACTCATAGAAAAATCCTGAACCATTCTAACTAGAGCGTCATAAACAGACTGATCTCCATGTGGGTGATATTTACCAATAACATCTCCAACTATTCTTGCAGATTTTCTGAATTGTTTTGACCAATCGTAACCACCTTTATACATGGCAAATAATATTCTTCTATGAACAGGTTTAAGTCCATCCCTAACATCAGGAAGAGCCCTACTTACAATTACACTCATGGCATACGACAAATACGATGAGCTCATCTCATCATGCATTGAGATAAGTTTGATATTTTTATCTTTAGGTATTTCTGTGTCTTTCATAGAAACTAAAATGGAATTTCGTCATCCATATCATTTGAAGCTTGTGGACTATCTTCAAAATTACTAGCAGGTGCTTGCGTGTTATCATTTTGAATTCCACCACCTGTATTACCGCCACCTAACATTGTTAGGGAAGAGTTATATCCTTGAATTACAATTTCTGTAGAATACTTGTCTTGTCCAGATTGTTCATCTTTCCATTTTCTAGTAGTTATTTGTCCTTCAACATAAATTTGAGCACCTTTTTTTAAATATTGTTGAACAACATTTACTAACCCATCATTGAATACAACTATTCGGTGCCATTCTGTTTTTTCTTTTTTTTCGCCAGTTGCTTTATCTTTCCAAGATTGGCTAGTAGCTAAACTTAAGGTAGCAAGACTTTTGCCATTCGACATTTGTTTGATTTCTGGGTCTGCGCCTAATCGCCCAATTAATAATACTTTATTTAAACTTCCAGCCATAATATTTTATTAATGTTTATTTATTTATTTAGTTTTATATCACAATATAAACTCAATATTAATTTTATTAATTTAAAGCAACTAAAATTATGATCAAAAAGATAGTTATCAAGGGTGCAAAGGAGCATAATTTAAAGAATGTTTCTGTAGAAATACCCAAAGATCAATTTGTTGTAATTACTGGTCTTTCTGGTTCGGGAAAATCCTCACTAGCATTTGACACTGTCTATGCAGAGGGACAAAGAAGATATGTTGAAAGTTTATCAGCTTATGCTCGTCAATTTTTGGATAAGATGAAAAAGCCTAACGTTGATCTTATTGAAGGATTAAGTCCTGCAATAGCTATTGAACAAAAAAATACATCTAAAAATCCAAGGTCAACTGTTGCAACAGTTACTGAAATTTATGACTATATGCGAGTGCTCTATGCGAGAGCTGGTGTTCCCTACTCACCATTCACAGGAAAGCCAATTACATCACAAACAATTACACAGATTGTTGATTTAATAAAAAAATTACCAAAAAAATCTACAATTTATATATATGCGCCAGTTGTTCGAGGTCGTAAGGGTGAGTATAGAAAAGATATTTTAAGCTATAAAAGAAGAGGTTTTAGAAAAATTAAAATTGATGAAGTCATATACGAAATAGACAATGCACCTAATTTAGATAAAAAACTCAAGCATGATATATCTGTTTTAGTTGATAGAATTGTTTTGAATTCCAATCTTGGTAATAGACTTGCTGAAAGTATTGAGACAGCTGTAAATTTATCAAATGGATTGGTATTTGTTGAGTATGAAGATGAAACATTGCCACAAAAATTTAGAAAAATTGAAAAATTAATTTATTCTACAAAATTTGCCTGTCCAGAAAGTGGTTTTACAATTGAAGAGATTGAGCCAAGACTTTTTTCTTTTAATAGTCCGTATGGAGCCTGCGCAGAATGTGAAGGTATAGGTATTAAATTGAATGTAGATCCAAATTTAGTAGTTCCTGATGAGAAAAAAAGTATAGCAGATGGTGCTATAGAACCTTGGGCCAAATCTACAACATTATATTATGCTCAAACCTTGGCCTCTATTGCTAAACATTATGGAATTTCTTTAGATGAGAGATGGAAAAAACTTCCAAAAAAATTTAGAGATGTAATATTGTTTGGATCGGATGAAGAAGAAATTAAGTTTGTTTATGATGATGGTTATGAAAAATATTCTCATAAAAAAACTTTTGAAGGTGTAATAAATAATCTTGAAAGAAGATTTCTTGAATCTGACAGTGAATGGAAAAGAGAAGCGATAGCTGAATATCAATCAGATTCTGCATGTGAAGGTTGTAATGGTAATAGGTTAAAAGAAGAAGCCTTATGTGTTAAAATTGATAATCAGAGTATAAGTGATGTTACAAAAAAATCTATTTTAGATGCTGCTAATTGGTTTAAAGGTCTAGAGCAAAACCTTGATAAACGACAATTTAAGATAGCAGAACATATTTTAAAAGAAATTAATGAAAGACTAACGTTCCTTTTAAATGTTGGGCTTGAATATTTAACATTATCAAGAGAGTCAGGAACCCTTTCTGGAGGTGAGGCTCAAAGAATAAGACTTGCGTCACAAATTGGTTCTGGATTAACTGGTGTGCTGTATGTACTTGACGAACCTTCTATAGGATTGCATCAAAAAGATAATGTTAAATTAATAAATGCATTAAAAAGACTAAGAGATTTAGGTAACACTGTAATTGTTGTTGAGCATGATACGGAAACGATGGAAAATGCAGATCATATAATAGATATGGGTCCAGAAGCCGGAAATAATGGTGGTGAAATAATTGCACAAGGTACTTATGATGAAATACTAAAAAATAAAAACAGTATTACTGGTCAATACTTATCTCATAAAAAGTATATAGAAATTCCAAGAACCAGAAGGCTTGCAAAAAATGGAAGATTTGTTGAAATTAATGGTGCTAGTGGAAATAACTTGAACAACGTTAATCTTAAAATTCCAACAGGAAGTTTTACTTGCGTAACTGGTGTTTCAGGTAGCGGTAAATCAACACTAATATTACAAACATTATATCATGCATTAAATTTAACCTTGAATAACAAAGCTAGAAAAGTCCCTAAAGAGTTTAAGAGTTATAAAGGTGTAGAGCTTATAGATAAGATAATTGATATAGATCAGTCTCCTATTGGAAGAACACCTAGATCAAACCCAGCAACTTATACAGGAGCTTTTGGCCCCATTAGAGATTGGTTTACAGCACTACCAGAGTCAAAAACAAGAGGATATAAGCCAGGCAGATTTTCTTTTAATGTTAAAGGTGGAAGATGTGAAGCTTGTGAAGGTGATGGTGTAATTACATACGAGATGCACTTCTTACCTGATGTTTATATCCAGTGTGATGAATGCAAGGGAACCAGGTACAATAGAGAAACTCTAGAGATAAAATTTAAAGATAAAAGTATTGCCGATGTATTGGATATGTCTGTAGACGAGGGATGTGAGTATTTCGAAAATATTTCAAATATTAAAACAAAACTATTAACACTAAAAAAAGTAGGCCTTGGGTATATAAAGATTGGACAGCAGGCAACAACACTATCCGGTGGTGAAGCTCAACGTATTAAATTAGCTAAGGAATTATCAAAAAGATCTACAGGAAGAACCATGTACATATTAGATGAACCAACAACGGGTCTTCATCAGCATGATATTAAAAAACTACTAGAAATACTTCATACATTTGTAGCTCTAGGAAATACAGTTGTTGTTATTGAGCATAATTTGGATGTAATCAAAACAGCTGATTATATTGTTGATATGGGTCCTGAAGGTGGTGTCAAAGGTGGAAATATTATCGCAGAGGGCAAACCTGAGGATATTATCAAAATAAAAGGTAGTTATACTGGTGAATTCTTGAAACCCATGCTGGAAGAAAAATTTAAAAAGAAGTTAAAGATTTAAACATTTAGTGTATAAGTGATTCTAATTATGGGTAATTTACTATCATCACTTCCAAAAACTATTCACGCATCATTAGCTTTAGCAATAATTTTTTTTCTAGGGTTATTTTATGGTAATGATGGTTTTGATTTTGATACAATTTTTTGGAGTTGGTTAACAAGATTTATTCATGTAACAGTTGCTATAATGTGGATTGGTTTACTTTGGTATTTTAACTTTGTACAAATTCCAAATATGCCAAAAATCCCTGACGAACAAAAACCTGCTATAGGTAAAGTTATTGCTCCAGCTGCTTTGTTTTATTTTAGATACGCTGCATTACTGACAGTTCTGTCAGGATTAATTTTAGCTTATCTGAATGGTTATTTACACGATGCTATGACATTAGGTGATGGTGGAAAAAATACAGCTATAGGTATTGGGATGTGGCTTGGTTTATATATGGCTTATAATGTTTGGTTTATAATTTGGCCAAATCAAAAAAGAGCATTAGGTATGGTTGAGTGTGAACCTGATGTTAAAGCAAAATCAGCAAGAACAGCAATGTTGTTTTCAAGAACAAATACTCTTTTATCGATACCAATGTTACTTTCAATGGTAGCAGCTCAAAACCTTTATTAAATTTATTCTGTATCTTCTTTTAGGATTGTTTTTTGTGAAACTCTAAGTTTTACAAGTATTGGATTAGCTATATAAATTGAAGAATAAGTTCCAAATATAACACCCATTATCATGGCTAAAGAAAAACCTTTTAATATTTCTCCACCAAATAAATAAATTGAAACTAAAGCAAGCAATGTTGTGGCTGATGTAATTATAGTTCTGGAAAGAGTTTCATTGATTGAAATATTTGTAAGATCATAAATCTTGATATCAGAAAACTTTCTTAAATTTTCCCTAACTCTATCATAAATAACAACAGTATCGTTCATTGAATAACCAACTATAGTTAAAACAGCGGCAACTATTGATAGATTTATTTCTAGACTGAATAGTGAGAAAAGACCTAGCGTTATAATGACATCATGGAATAAGGCTAAAATAGCACCTAAACTAAATTGCCATTCAAATCTTATCCATATGTAAAATAACATTGCAGCTAGAGATAGTGCAATTGCAATAATACCAGACTTTAATAATTCAGCGCTAACTTTTGGACCTACATTTTCAACTCTTCTGAAATTAAAAGAGCCCCCTAAAGAAGATGTTAAATCTTTTTTAATAACCTCAATAGCGTTTGCACTTGTATCTTTTTTCTCTATCTTAATTAAAAAATCATTTTCATTACCAAATTTTTTAACATTAAAATCTCCTAAATTCATTTTATTAAAAGATTGTCTTAAAGAAGTGACATTAATATTTTTATCATTAGACCTTAGTTCTATTAAGGTCCCACCTTTAAAATCTACACCAAAATTAAGTCCTTTAAAAAATAACAATAGAACAGATGCAACGACAAGACTTAAAGAGATAAGATTAAATAGTTTATAAAATTTATTAAAATTAATCATTTATATTAGGTTAGTTTTTTCTTTATTTCTTACCACGTAAAGACCTGTAAGCATTCTTGCAATAAAATAAACTGAAAACAGTGTAGTAAAAATTCCTACAGCTAAAGTTACAGAGAAGCCTTTAACAGGGCCAGAGCCCATAAAGAATAAGATTACAGCCGCAATTAATGTGGTTATATTTGCGTCTATAATTGCTGTTTTTGATTTCACATAACCAGTATCAAAAGCTATTATATTATTTTTTTCTTTCTTGCATTCTTCTTTAATTCTTTCAAAAATTAATACATTAGCGTCAACTGCCATACCAACTGTTAAAATAATACCAGCTATTCCAGGAAGTGTTAATGTTGCTTCAAATAAAGTTAAAATACCAACTAAAAAGAATAAGTTAATTAGTAGTGTTATATTAGCAATTAGACCAAATATTTTGTATTTAAAAAACATAAAAATTATAACTAATAAAAAACCAATCATAAGAGCAATAACTCCAGCATTAATTGAGTCTTGACCAAGGTCAGGTCCTACTGTTCTTTCTTCAATTATATTAAGTGGAGCTGGCAATGCTCCTGATCTTAATAGTAGAGCCAAGTCTGTTGCAGATTGGAACGTAAAATTTCCACTGATCTGGCCATTTCCACTTGCTATAGTATCTCTAATTACTGGAGCACTAACAATTTTACCATCTAGAACGATTGCCAATTGCTTGCCAACACCTGTACTGGTTGCTTTACCAAATCTTTTAGCTCCCACTCTATCAAGTGTAAATGATACTACTGTTTCATTAGTTTGATTATTCATTTGTGGTTGAGCATCTAGTAAATTCTCACCATTTAAGATTATTCTCTTACTAACCATTACTTCGTTGGTTTCATCTTCAAACTGAAGCATTTCAGTTCCAAAAGTGTCATTACTATTTTGAGAAACAAATCTAAATGTCAAATTTGCAGTTTTTCCTAAAAGTGACTTTATACGCATGGGATCATCAAGACCAGGAAGCTCAACTAGAATTCTATTATTACCTCTTTTTAATATATTGGGTTCATTAGTACCAACTTCATCAACTCTTCTTCTAACTATTTCTATAGCTTGATCTTGTGAAGAAGTTTTGATTTCAATAAGTCCATACTTTGATAGAGCTAATGTAATTTCATTATTTTGTATTTCTACATCAAACTGATGAGATTTATATTGAAAATAATAAGGGTTAATATCACTTTCTTTATCGAGAAAAAAAGATTGAACCAATTCAATATTATCATTGGATATACCAAATATTATTTTTTTATCTTCAATTCTTAGATCATTAAAAGATATTTTTTTATCTTTTAAAAAATTTCTAATAACAGTTGTTGTATTTTGTAATTTTTGAATTTCAACAGGTCCATTGTCAATTTCAAGTAAAAGATATGATCCACCCTGTAAATCTAAACCTAGATTTATCTTTTTTGAAATAAAGCTATCTTCAGAGTTCTGAAAATTTGATGCAGCAATAAAAATAAAAAAAATAGATACTAATGAAACTAAGGTAATTCTTAATTTAGAAAAGTATAACACTTTAGTTAAATGTTATTTTTTTACTTCAGGGTAGTTAAGTAATCCTTGGATACCTGTTGCTTTGATAATTTCAACTTTAACGTTGTCAGCAATTTGCACTTCAACCTTTTCATTATCAATAATTCTTTCAACTGTCCCAATAATACCAGCTGACGTTACAACCTTGTCTCCTCTTGATAAGTTTTCTACCATGGCTTTATGCTCTTTAACTTTCTTTTGTTGAGGTCTTATTAAAAAAAAGTAAAAAATAACAAAAATTAAAATTAGCGGTATAAATTGTCCTATTCCTGAATCCATTTTTCTCCTTGATTAAAGTGAATACTTACAACATCTATTAAATTAAAACAACTTTAAATCTTATTGATTTTCTCAATATTATTCATGTAGGGCCTTAAAACTTCAGGTACAATAATAGAGCCATCTTCTTGTTGATAATTTTCCAATATAGCAACTAATGTTCTGCCAATCGCTAAACCACTGCCATTTAGTGTACCAACAAAAACTGTTTCTTTTTTTTCGTTTTTATATCTAGCTTTCATTCTTCTTGCTTGAAATGATCCACATGAAGAGCAACTTGAGATTTCTCTATATTTATCCTCAGATGGAAGCCACACCTCAATATCAAAAGTTTTTTCAGCACTAAAACCCATATCACCAGTACACAAAACTATTTTTCTATATGGAAGTTTTAGTAAATCTAAAATTTTAGTTGCACAATCAGTCATTCTATCAAGTTCTGGTAAGCACTTATCTGCCTCAACAATACTCACCATTTCAACTTTGTAAAATTGGTGCTGTCTAATCATACCTTTTGTATCTTTACCATAGCTACCTGCTTCTTTTCTAAAACATGGAGTTGAAGCAACCATTCGCATAGGAAGTTTTTTTTTATCAATAATTTGATCTTTTACAATATTAGTTAAAATAACTTCGGCAGTTGGTATTAAAAACTTTCTGTCACTAGAGTCGTCTAATTTAAGTTCAAACTGATCATTATCAAATTTAGGTAATTGTCCTGTACCATACATAGTAGTATCTGTTGCAATTAGTGGGGGTGAAATCTCTTCATAACCATTAGTATTCACATGTGTATCAAGCATAAAATTTGATAAAGCTCTTTCTAGTAAGGCCAATTTATCTTTTACAAAAACAAATCTTGATCCAGTAGTTTTTGTAGCCAGATCAAAATCAAGCATATGCAAGTTTTCACCTAATTCATAATGAGATTTAGGTTTAAATGTAAAATTAGGTATTGTTCCTGATTTTGAAATTTCTACATTTGAGTTTTCATCTTTACCTGTAGGAACGTCAGAATGAGGTATATTTGGTATTGATGATAAAATAGTTTCTAATTCATTTTTAACATTAGTTTGTAATTTATTAATATTATCTATTTCAGATGAAATTTTTTTAGATTTTTCAAAAAGTGACTGATCTTTAGACTTTGAAATATCTTTTTTTTCTTTTTCAAGCAGTTCTCTTTGTTGGATATACTCTCTATTGCTCTCATCCAATGATAAAATCTTATCGACATCTATATCTAGGAATCTTTTATTTAAAGCTTTTTTAAAAGCCTCAATATCATTTCTAATTTCTTTTATATTATGCATTTTTTTTATTTTTCTTATCAATAATGTTTACAGAAAATATAGATAATTCATATAAAATCAATAATGGTATTGCTAATCCAATTTGAGTTATAGGATCAGGTGGTGTTAATAATGCAGCTGCTGCGAAAATCATTACAACAACATATTTTCTTTTTTCTCTAAGAAACTTAGCATTAACTATGCCAACTCTAGCTAACAAGCTAAGAACAACTGGAAGCTGAAAACTTATACCAAATGCAAAAATTAATTTCATTACAAGTGAAAGATATTCACTAACTTTTGCTTCCAATTGGATAGGTAATCCTGTTGAAGCCCCTGTGCTTTCGAAAGAGAGAAAAAACTTTATGGCTAGTGGCATTATTAAATAATAAACAAGCATTCCTCCTAGAAAAAATAATATAGGTGTTAAAACAAGATAAGGAACGATTGCAATTTTTTCATGCTTATAGAGTCCTGGTGCAATAAATTTCCATATTTGTACCAATATAAAGGGACATGTAACAAAGAATGCCGCAAAAAAAGAAACCTTTAAGTATGTTAAAAATGTTTCCTGTAAAGCTGTAAAAATTAATCTTCTATCAGTTCCATTTTCATTTACTGCTTTAGCAAAAGGCTCAACTAAAAAACCATAGAGATGTTCTGAAAAAAAATAACATCCGATAAAAAAGATGAATAAAAAAATAAAAGAGTGAATTAATCTTTTTCTAAGTTCAGTTAGATGGCTTACAAAACCGCCTTCATTTTCAGATTTTGTCATTATCCTTTTTTTTTTCTATAGGTTTTTCTATCTCATTAGAATTAATATCAAGGTCAGCTACCTCATTTTGTATATTGCTAATATATCTTTTTGTTGTTCCAATCCATGAACCAACTTTTTTTAACATATGTGGAAAATCTTTTGGGCCAATAACAATGATTGCAACAGCTACTACTATTAAAATCTCAAACCAGCCAATAGTGGGCATTTAATTTATTCTTTGTCTTTGCTGTCTTGATTATTTTCTGAAACGTTTTTAGGCTCAGGCTCAGGCTCATCAGTAATATCTGTAGCCATACCTTTCTTAAAACTTTTTATACCTTTAGCCACATCACCCATTAGACTAGAAATTTTACCTCTACCAAATAAAAGGACGACTAAGATTACTACAATTGCTATTTGCCAAATTCCAATGCTCATAATATTTTATACCTCTTTTAAATTTAATTTTAAAGTAACTTTTTACTTTTCTTCATCTGGACTAAGTGTTCCACCCAGCATCTCATCGATATTTTCATAAATATCTTCTTTTTTTTCTACTTGTTTTTCTTTGTAAAATTTACCAGTACCAAATATTGCATTATCTATGTTTGAGCTATCAATCAGACCAGCAGATCCCAATTCGTCAACAGTAGGTAAATCAGACAGTTTTTGAAGACTAAAATGACTTAAGAAATCATTAGTAGTTCCATACTGAATTGGTTTACCAGGTACATCTTTACGGCCTTGTGGTTTTACCCAATTTAGCTCCATTAAAATCTCAAGCGTATTCGTTCCAAAAGCAACACCTCTAATTTCTTCTATTTCAGCTCTAGTAACAGGTTGGTGATAAACAATTATTGCTAATGTTTCAACTGCAGCTCTGGATAATTTTTTTTCTACAGTTTTTTCTTGAGACATAAGGTTTGATAAATTTTCAGAAGTTCTAAAAGACCATCTATTAGATATACAAACTAAATTAATTCCTCTTGATGAATATTCTTTTTGTAATTTCTCTAATGATTTTAAAACGTCAATTTTTTTTGAAATTTTAGATTCGATAGTGTCGATATCTAATGGTTCAGCAGCAGCAAAAACTATTGCTTCAATTTCTCTTTCACCATCAATCATTTTTGATGGGAAAGTAACTATATTGTTATTTGTTTTTTTCTTAATTTTTGTCATTTTAGTTCTTTAATATAAATATCATCAAATAAATTTTCTTGTTTTATAGTTAAATTACCTTCTTTAACCAACTCTAAAGATCCTGCAAAAATTCCAGCTTTACCTGTTCTTTTATATTTTGAGCCACTCTTAAATGATGAAGGTATTAATTCATTAATATTCCTCCAATCAATTAACTTACCAAAAAATTCTTTTATTCTTTTAATCCCCTCTTCAGTAGTAAAAACTGGAAGTTTAGGAATATTCATTCTTTGAAAATCTTTAGTCATAATAATTGATGAATAAGATTTTAATAGTTCATAAAGATTCAGTTTATATTCAGTGCTGTATATAGATCTTATGTTTCCTTTAATTCCTCTAAGTCTTATTTCTCTTCCAAGTCTTTTTCTTTTTAACATTTGGTCAGAAAGCAATCTAATCAATTCTAATTTTTTTAATTGCAATTTTAATTTTTCAGCAACTTCTAAAACTTTAAATTCTTCTTCAGGATTTCCTGGTAACAAAAGTTTTGATTTGAGGTAAGTTAACCAGGTAGCCATCAATAAGTATTCTGATGCAGATTCTAGGTTAAGATTTTTTTCGTTAGTAATATAATTATGAAATTGATCAGCCAGTAATGTTATAGAAATATCTTCAAGGTTGACTTTTTGAGCTTTTGCCAAATCTAATAAAACATCAAGTGGGCCGTTATAATTATCAAGATCTACATTAAAATTTTTAGAATCGGTATCGGACATTTCAAATATTAGCTTATAATCTTATAAAATTGTGATGTTTTTTTTAAAATAAACTTACTTATAACTGGTGAATAAAGAGCCACATCATTCATTTCTTTTAAATTTCCGTTACAATGAAGAACTAAATCACAACCTGCACTAAAGGATTTCTTTGTATTAATTGCTATAGAGCCCTTTAAACTCTTCATCGATATATCATCAGACATCAAAATATTTTTAAATTTAATTTGGTTTCTTATTAATTTTATAATTTTCTTCGAATGTGTTGCAGTATTAACTTTGTCAATTTTTTTATAAATAAGATGCGCTGTCATTGCAAACAGACTATTTTTATTTTTGAATGCCATAAAGTCATGATTATTCAAATGTCTTAATTCTTTATTGATTGTAGGGGTTTTTTTATGACTATCCACTTTTGCCAAACCATGGCCTGGTATATGTTTTATTACAGTGGCAATTTTATTATTATGAAATTCTTTAATACAAATATCTCCAATTTGTGAAACAATCTTTGCATTACTTGAAAATGCTCTGTCACCAATTATTGAGCTTGACCCTTTTGATCTTACGTCAAGGACGGGTAAAGTATTAATATTTATGCCTACAGTTTTTAATAATAAGGCAGTTTTATTTATAAACTTTTTATATTCAGTATAAAATTCTTTTTTATCTTTAAGATAAAGATTGCCAAAAAATTCTCCAGTAAACTTATCAGCTTTAAAAAATTTTCTTAATCTGTTTACTCTACCACCCTCTTGATCAATTAAAATAGGGTATTTTTTATCATTGAATATTTTTCTAATTTGATCTGTTAACTTTTTTACTTGTGTAATATTTTTAATATTTCGTGAAAAAAGTATTATTCCCCAGGGC
>JAOIXS010000002.1 GCA_028225715.1 Candidatus Pelagibacter sp. | reverse complement strand
ATCAGTGTAATAAACAGAAGAAATATAACCTTACCACTTGGTGAAATTAAAATTACCAGAAAAGTTAAAAGTTTTCTAATTATTTTTAGGTCTTTTACAAATGAGAATTCACTACTCAGTCAAAATAAAAAGAGGCTGTTTGAAAAAAAAAAAAAAGAATACAGCTTAAGATCTTTAAATTCTATATGTATAAACATTAAAAATGTTCAAAAAAAAATAAAAAATATAAAATTTTTTTTAAAGATTATAGATGACAACTCAAAACCTAATATAATCAAGTTACAAAAAAAAATTGCAGCTAAAAACAATATTTCTTTTGAAATTTCAAATCTTGATATCGATAAATATAAAAATAAGATGAAATTTTCTAAAAATAAAAGAATGCTTGCTCATAACGCGCATATATATCAATCAAAAGAATTTGCACTCAATTCTAATTATGACTTAATTTATTTTGTGGAAGATGACTATTTACATCAACATGATGCTATAGAAGAAATGATTTTTAGCTACGAGAAGTTTTCAACTATCTATAAAAAAGATATTATAATGTGCCCTGCAGACTATCCTTTCTTATATAATAAACTTGATCAAACAAATATTTTAACAGGTCATAAAAAACATTGGCGTAAAGTAAATGAATCTCTTTGTACATATTTAATTTCTCGAAATATACTTAAGAATAATTGGAAAATTTATGAGAAAATGTTTTTAAATAATTTTGACCCATATGAAAAACCACTCCATACACTTTATAAAAAAACTGTGTGTCTGTCGCCAATTCCTTCTTTAGCTTTACATATGACAAATGTTAATTCTGCTTACGGATTATCACCCATGGTAGACTGGCTTGATGTTTGGAAAAAAAACAAATATTAAAAATGTTTAAAATAAAATCTAAAGCACCTTTGTTTAAACTAAGCTCAACAGATAGTGAGACTTATTCTTTAACAGATTCACTTGGTAAATATGTTGTTCTCTATTTTTACCCTAAAGATGACACTCCAGGATGCACAATTGAGACTAATGATTTTAATAAATTATTACCTAAATTTAAAAAACTAAATTGTGATATATTTGGTATTTCCAAAGATGATCTAAAAAGCCACCATAAATTTAAGGAAAAATTTAAGATCAAATTTGATCTATTATCTGATGTAGAGCTTAATATTTTGAAAAAATATAAAGTTTGGGCTAAGAAAAAATTTATGGGTAGAGAGTTTATGGGTATAGTAAGAACAACTTTCCTAATTGATCCAAATGGTAAAATTATAAAAATTTGGGACAATGTAAAAGTTAAGGATCATGCTAAAGAAGTTTTAGACACCCTAAAGAACTCTAGAAATAAAAAAGGCCCCAGTTAAGGGGCCTATTTTCTAACTAAAAGAGAGATAGTTATTTATTAGTCTCTGATTGCGTAAGCAATTACTCCTGTTTCAGTAACATCTGTACCTTTGGCTTGAGCTTCTTTACTCAATCTAATTCCAAAGAGACTATTCATAATCGACCAGACTATGTAAGCCACTACAAAAACAAAAATATTAATCGATAAGACACCAATTAACTGTGCTCCGAATGTTGCGTCTGCGTTTGTCATTGGTACTATTAAAGTTCCAAAAATACCTGCAAACATGTGAGCTGGAATTGCACCTACTACATCATCAAGTTTAAATGAAAATAGTAGTTTAGTTCCAAATACAACTATCACACCACCAACAGCACCAATTAATATTGCTACTAATGGAGATGGTGCTAAAGGCTCAGCTGTTATTGCAACTAAACCACCAATTGCACCGTTTAACATTTGTATTACATCGGTTTTACCAAACAATAATCTTGTAACTACGGCTGCAGCTAATACACCACCACAAGCTGCTAAATTAGTATTGATAAAGATTGTTGAAATAGCCACTGCATCAGCAAATGAACCTAATGCTAATTGAGAACCACCATTAAATCCAAACCAACCTAACCATAATACAAACACACCAATAGTTACTAATGGAATTGATGATGCTGCAAATGGTTGAATAGCCTTTGGATTGCCTTTGCTATCAAATCTTCCAAATCTTGGACCAAGTATTATAATACCAGCAAGTGCAGCAGCACCCCCAGTTGAGTGAACTAGAGTTGATCCAGCAAAATCAGAAAATCCGATAGTTGCTAACCAGCCTCCACCCCATTGCCATCCCATTACTATAGGATAAATAACACCAGATAAAATTGCTGCAAATAAAAAGAATGGCCATAACTTAATTCTTTCAGCCATTGCTCCTGAGCAAATTGAAACTGTTGTTGCACAAAATACCATTTGGAAAAACCAATCTGATCCAGCAGAGTAGCCTGCCTCTAGTGAACTTGTATCTGACCAAGAAGTAAAAGTACCTATATATCCACCTTCTGGAATACCGTATGCCAAGTTGTAACCAACTAACCAAAACATAATTCCTGAAATTGCATACAAACCAATATTCTTTGCACAAATTACAGAAACACTTTTAGAAGTAACCATTCCTGACTCAAGCATTGCAAAACCTGCTGCCATGAACATTACTAAAAAACCACAAATTAAAAATAGGAGTGTATTAAATACAAACCCTACTTCAGCAGAAATAGTTGTTTCTGCTATTCCAGCGCTACTCATGTTTATTAAAAAAAATAAACTAATAAGTGGTACTGATATTTTTTTTATTATTTTTGTCATTAAGACCTCCATGTTTAAGTTTTCACTTATATTTAGAATGGTCTGTAAAACTAATGTTGATTGGGAAATTTAGGTATGCGGTATTTGCATATACTAACAGCCTTGTTACATTTCTGTAAAAGGCTGTTAATGAATTTACTATTTAATTATTTATTAAATATTTCTTTAAGTGCTTTTGCTGGTAAGAACTTAACTTTTTGAGAAGCACCAATTTGAATTTGCTCTCCAGTTCTAGGGTTTCTTCCAACTCTAGCTTTTCTTTTTGCTACTTTGTAAGTTCCAAATCCAGCAATTTTCACTGTATCGTCACCTTTTAAAGCATCTAGAATAGTATTTGTAATTGTATCAAAAGTACGCTCAGCGTCAGCTTTACTTAGGTTTAAAGAACCTGAAAGTTGCGCTATTAATTGTTTTTTGTTCATTTATTTAGCTCCGGTTTTATTGGTTATTTTCACATAATTTACATAAAAGCTTATTAATCAAGCTTTTTATTAGTGTCTCTTAAAATAAAAACCCCAATATATTGTGATTTATTAAATAAATGTTGATTTTAAAGGATTATTTAAGAAATATAATTATTAAAAAACTTAAATAAACCAACATCTTTTAGGTCATTAAATGTTGTAAAAAACATCAAAGATAGCAATAAAAACAATCCGATTCGAAAAAAACCTTCTTGAGTTTTTTGTGATAATGGACGCCCTAATACCTTTTCAATTCCGTAAAACATTAAGTGCCCACCATCTAACATTGGAATTGGAAACAAATTTATTAACCCTAAGCTAATAGAAATATAAGCCATAAGGCTTATAAAAGGTAAAATTCCAAATTCTGCAACTTGTCCACTAATTTTGGCTATCCTTATAGGCCCACCCAACTGTGAAGTATCACCATTTCCAACAATCATACTTCCAATATATTTAAGGGAAGAAGTGCTTACATAGTAAACTTCATTAATCGCATAAAACAGTGCTTTAGCAGGTCCAAGTTTAACATGGTTTACTTCATTATTATAGGCTCCAAGCTTAATACCAACCATTCGTTTACTAATTTTATTACCAAGATTATCCTCTCCTTCAACAATATTAGGTTTTACTCTAAAGGTTAAATCTTGATCATACCTGTTTACTGTAAAATTGATGAATTCATCAGTAGACATCATGATATATTTTGAAACTTCCATGATGCTTTTAACTTCATTACCATCAATTGAGACCACAATATCATTATCTTTAAGGCCAGCTACCATTGCAGGACTATTTTTTTGAACTTCGTTAATTACAGCCGGTGTAAAGTCTTTTCCAGCAAAAGTATAAACTGAGAAAAAAATTAGAATTGCTAATAAAAAGTTTGCTAAAGGGCCACCAAAGACAATTAAAGCTCTTTGATACAAAGGCTTTAGTACAAACAGTTTATCTTGATCTTCTTTACTGTATTCTTTTATAATTTTATCATTATCTGCTTGGCTATAAACATTTCTATCACCAAAAAATTTAACATATCCCCCAAGTGGTATTACGCAAATTTTCCATCTAGTGCCTGATTTATCATTCCAACCAAACATTTCTTTACCAAAACCTATTGAAAAATCAGTAACCCCTACTCCAAAACGTTTTGCAAAATAATAATGTCCATATTCATGAATAAACACTACGATAACAATTAAAACTATGAAGGGTAATATGTAAGATAACATGATTATAATCCAATAATACTATTTATTATTCTAATTTCTAGCTTTTAATATTATAGCCTTTTTTAAGTAGCATTGAGACCAAGAACACACAAATCACTAAAAAAAATAACATTGAGCTTATACTTATCCAAATATTAAAATCAGATATACCGTAAAAAGAAAATCTTAAGGCATCAATTAAATAAACTACAGGATTAAAATATGAAATTGTTTGCCAAAATGGTGGCAACATATCAAGAGAATATAAACTTCCTCCTAAAAATACCATAGGAGTTATCACTAATGATGGAATGATAGACATTTGTTCAAAGTTTTTACTAACAACTCCAATTAAAAAACCAAATAAAGCAAAAGTAAAAGAAACCAAAACTAATAAAAATATCATTAACATTGGATACTTAACTGCAACATCAGCAAAAAATGAAGCAGTGATATAAATTACAGTACCAACTATTAATGTTTTAGTGGCACCAGCTCCAACAAAAGCTAGAACTGTTTCAAGCGTTGAAATAGGTGCCGCTAAAATCTCGTTAATAGTTCCATTAAATTTTGGAAAAAATATTCCAAACGAAGTGTTACTTATTGATTGGGTTAACAATGTTAACATTAATAAACCTGGGACAATGAACGACCCATAACTAACACCATCAATTTTTTCAATATAACTTCCAATAACTGAACCAAAAACTACAAAATATAACGATGTAGATATTACTGGTGAAAGAATAGACTGACCTATAGTTCTTATAAATCTATTCATCTCATGAGCATAAATAGCTTTAAAGCCGTGATAATTAAATTTCATTATTCTCCTTTACTAAATTAACAAATATTTTTTCCAACGTACTTTGTTCTGTTTTTAAATCTTTTAACTTTAATCCGGTATCTTTTAAATCTTGTAATAAATCAGTAATTCCAGTTTTTTCAGCCTGAACATTATAGGTATAAATTAAAGACATCTGTTCTTCACTTATTTCAAGATTATACTTGAGTAAATCTTCAGAAATTTCTTTAATTTTTTCTTGTAATTCAATAGTTAATTTTTTGTGACCCATTTTCTTGATTAATTCTTTTTTATCTTCAACTATAATAATTTCTCCTTGATTTATAACGGCTACACGATCAGCTATAGCTTCAGCTTCTTCAATATAATGAGTGGTTAAAATAATTGTGACCCCTTTTTTCCTAAGGTCATCAACAACCATCCACATATCCTTTCTAAGTTCAACATCAACACCTGCCGTTGGCTCATCAAGAAATAGTATTTTAGGTTCGTGAGATAAAGCTTTTGCAATTAAAACTCTTCTCTTCATTCCACCTGACAATTCTCTTAATCTTTGATCTTTTTTATCCCACAAGCTTAAATCTTTTAAAATTTTTTCTATATGTTTTGGGTTAGGTGATTTACCATAAAGTCCTCTGGAATAAGCCACTGTATCAAAAACAGTTTCAAAAGACTCTAAATTTAGCTCTTGAGGAACAAGTCCTATTCTTGATCTTGTCTCTCTATAGTTTTTTATAATATCAAAATTATCAATTATAACTGTACCTGAAGAGGGTTTAACAATTCCACAAATAATACTGATTAAACTAGTTTTGCCTGCACCATTTGGTCCAAGCATTGCAAGGATTTCACCTTGTTTTACTTTAAGGCTAACATTATTAAGGGCCTTAAAACCATTATCATAGATTTTAGATAGACCGTTAATGGATATTTGAATTTCAGACATTTATTAAGGTGTATATAGTTATTAATACACCTTTTACAAATTTTTAGATCTATGCTTTAGATCCTTTTATTTTCCAAAATACCATTGGTAAAAAAGTTGCGATAATGAAAGATAAAAACAACAAGGATTGAGGCACAAAAGCTGGGAAAGTATCAGCAGGTAAAATTATACCAACTAGCAAACTCTTCGAAAAATCAGGAGCAGGGAATAAAAGAAATCCTCCAATTAATCCAATAATAATTGAAATATATGCCGTTTTTTCATTCAACTTCTTATTATAGAAACTGTGGAAAACTGTAAGTACAAACGCACAACAAAATAAATCAGCTAGTAGGAATAAGTATAAAACACTAAATCCTTTTGAGGCAATTGCAAAAGCCACAATTGAAAGCACTACTATAAAATATTTTGAAAGAGTTAAGTAATTAGTTTTCTTATCTAAACTTAAAGTTGCTTTACCATCAACTATTATTAAACTTGATATCGCGTTAACTAAAGTGTCAACAGTACTAATTGTTAATGATAAACCAAGGATCACAATTATTAATGATAAAAATTCTGTCTGCTCACTTAATAATAAAGAGAAGAAACCAAGATCAGGAATAACTTTTGGATTTGCTGATACTGCAATTAAGCCACTAAAACCCATGAAGAACACAATTGGAATAATTACAATGAATGCAGTAATTAAACTTTTCTTTAAGATGTCATTATTTTTTGCAGCATAAACTCTTTGCCAATTACCTTGATGAAAAAGATTGGTTGCAGCAACTGCAATAAAGAAAGTTAATCCTGCAGTATAGTTTGGAATATAACTTGCACTTAGTAAGTGAGGACTTTTTTCTTTTATAAATGAAAAAGAAAACTGACCCCCTGTAAATGATGTTAGATAAAATACTGAAATTAATAATAAAGCTACAATTACTATCATTTGAATATTATCTGTAAAAATTGAAGCTCTTAAGCCACCATATAAAGTGTAAGCAAGCGTTGCGATCAGAATAATTAAAGAGGTAACCCAAAGTTCAGTGCCTGAAATATAATTTATCAATATTGCAACCGCTGTAACTTCAGCGCATAAAAAAACAAACATATAAAATACTGTCATCAATAAAATAAGTTTAAATAAACTCTTACCAAATCTTTTTCTTAAAAATTCAATTAGAGTTGAGCCTTTTGGAAACTCTGTTCTTATTTTTTTTCCAAGTGAAATTAAAAAGATCATAGGAAATGCCGTTCCTAACGCATAACCAATCACAGCTCCTATTCCACCCCATGTTGCAGCAGATGCTGGACCAAATAAAATCCAAGCTCCAAGCGCTGATGCAATTAGGCTTGTTGTTAGTGAAAAGAAACCAATGTTTCTATTCGCTGTTAGATAATTGTTAATTCCTTGATATTTTTTTGAGTAAATTAAGCCTACCGCTGTAAAAATTAAGCTTATAGTAATGACGAGTGTTAATGATGTTGATTGACTTATAAAGTATGTTTTATCCATTGTTCTCCCTTTCTGAATTACCGGACAGGTTATTAGGGTTTATTCTCAGTCAGTTACGACACCCCTTATAATTTTTTATAGACTATAATTTAGATTTTTAAAGAGAAACTTAATGTTTAGTATCTAATATTTCTAATGGTAATGGAGCTTCTGGGTACTTTTCCTTACATAATTTTTCATAATTTTTGCAAAGAGTGCTTACCGTATCATGTGCTTCATCTTTTGAAGTTAGAAATTTAATCAAAGTATCTCTCTCGAGTTCAATTTCTTTAATATCTGCACCACTTAAATATTCACCAGTTTCTACTTCCCAGTAAGTATCATTTAATTCTTCAATTTTTAAAGTGTTAAGCTTTTTTTGAAGTTCAATAACAATCTCATCATCTGATTTACTCTCTTTCATTGGAGAGTTTACTAATTTCCCTAAACACTTGTCTTTAAGATCATCTAAAAAAGTATTGTAAGGTTTGCCTTCAGCTAAACCTTGAAAGTGATTGCTTTCAAAGTATTTACTGATTGCTGCATTTGTTGAAATTTTATTTTTACCCTTAGCAACAGCAACTTGAACATAAACTTCCTGACTAATGTATTCGTTTAAATAGTCTTTAATTTTATCCGATAACATTGGTTTAAAAATATTATAGAGTTTTTAAAGGATCAACATAGTCATGTCCAAAAACATCAGCAACTGCTTTATAGGTTACTTGACCTTTACAAACATTTAATCCTGCTAGCAAATGTTTATCTTCACTTAATGCTTTAGCGTAACCATTATTTGCAATTTTAACTAGGTGTGGAAGTGTTGCATTATTCAATGCAATAGTTGAAGTTCTTGGAACTCCACCTGGCATATTTGCTACACAATAATGAATAACATCATCAATAATATAAGTTGGGTCACCATGAGTTGTTGGTTTACTTGTTTCAACACAACCCCCTTGGTCAATTGCAACATCAACTATTACTGATCCTCTTTGCATTAATTTTAACATTGGTTTAGTAATTAATTTTGGTGCTTCTGCGCCTGGTATTAAAACACCTCCAATTAGTAGATCAGCTTTTGCAACTAATTTATTTAAATCAATTTTATCACTTTGTTCTGGAATAATTTTATCACCAAACATTTCAACAAGTTGTTTTAGTCTTGCTTCAGATTTATCAACAATATGAACTTTAGCTCTCATGCCGGTTGCAATAACTGCAGCGTTTTCTCCAACAACACCACCACCTAAAATAACAACTGTTCCTCCTTCAACTCCAGGAGCGCCACCAAGTAAAAGACCTCTACCATTTTGATTTTTTTCTAAGCAATGCGCACCTGCTTGAACAGACATACGTCCAGCAACCGCACTCATTGGTGCAAGTAATGGTAGTCTGCCATTATCATCTGTCACTGTTTCATAAGCTATACAAACACCTTTGGATTTAATTAAACCTTCAGTTAATTCTTTCGCTGCTGCCAAGTGTAAATAAGTATAAACAATTTGATTTTCTCTAATCATCTTAACTTCACCTGATTGAGGTTCTTTTACTTTAACAATAATATCCGCATCATTGAAAATATCTTCAGCTTTATTAATAATTTTAGCACCAACGCTTGTGTATTGTTCATTTTCAAAACCGGCTTCAAATCCACCGTTGTTTTCAACTAAAACCTCATGACCTTCTGAAATTAAAGTTTTAACACTTTCAGGTGTTAATCCAATACGATGTTCTTGTGGTTTGATTTCTTTAGGTACGCCAATCTTCATAACAAATGTCTCCCTCTCGCTACTTTAATCTTTATTAAAGTTTTTAGTTTTTCTGATTTTTTTGATAGTTGGTAATACCAGTTCTTAACTTTTCAATAATTTCATCAATATGTTTTTCTTCACAGATGAATTGAGGAGCTATAATTAAACAGTCTCCTGTAGCTTTAAAGTTAACACCAGCTTCATAACATGCTTTAAAACATTCATATCCAGCTTTACCTGGTTTAGTGTTTAGCTTCATATCTATTCCACCCATCATTCCATACCCTCTAATATTATCTACTGACTCTAGGTCTTGAAGAGAAAATAATCCTTTTTGGAAATAAGGAGCTAAATTTTTTGCTCTATTAAAAATATCATCTTTTTCAAAGATTTCCTGCACTGCAAGAGCAGCTGCTACTGCAACTGGAATTCCCGAATAAGTATAACCATGAAATAACTCAACAGCACCTGTTGGTGAAGCATCCATTACTGCATCATAAATATAATCACTACAAGCAACAACTCCCATGGGTACAACACCGTTTGTTGTAGCTTTAGCCATTGTCATAATGTCTGGTGTTACACCAAATTCATCTGCACCAAATTTAGAACCTGTTCTGCCCCATCCTGTAATTACTTCATCAAAAATTAAAAGTATTCCATGTTTGTCACAGATCTCTCTTAGTTTTTGTAAATATCCTTTTGGTGGAACCAATGTTCCAGTTGATCCAGCTATAGGCTCAACAATACAAGCAGCAATATTTTCACCACCAAAGTTTTGACAAATAGTTTCTAAATCATTTGCTAAATAGTCTCCAGTTTCTGGTTGGCCACTTACAAACTTATGTTCTGGTAAATGTGTATGTCTAATGTGTTGGACACCTGGCATTAAAACACTTGCAAACGTTTTAATATTATTCACCATTCCACCCACTGAAATACAGCCAATGTTCATTCCATGATAACCACGCTCACGTCCAACAAATCTAAATCTTTCTGCATGTCCTTTTGCTCTGTGATATGCAACAGCAATTTTAATTGCAGTTTCTACAGCTGTAGATCCACAAATTGTAAAAAACATTTTATTTAAATCACCCGGTGTATGTTTAGAAATTTTTGTAGCTAGTTCAAAAGAACCACCAAAACCTTGTTGAAATGGTTGCGCGTAATCTAAAGTTTCCAATTGTTTTGTTACAGCTTCTGTAATTTCTCTTCTTCCATGACCCAGTGGATTACAAAATAAACCTGAGCTCGCATCTATTTGTGTTTTTCCATGGTGAGTTTTTAAATAAACACCTTTAGCTTCTGTTATAAGTCTAGGGTTTGCCTTAAAATCTTTATTAGATGTAAATGGCATCCAATGTTCATTTAATGAATTTGGTACTGAAGTTCTGTTTTCTGAGCTCATGTGTTTCTCTCTATATAAGTATTTTTAATAAATTCTTTTTCCAACTATTAGACTAAATAAAAAGGTTTTCTATAATTATTTTTCAGTCTTTACTTAGTTTTTTCTATTATTTTAAAGACTACAACCTCAGGGTGTGTATTTGTTTTTTGTTTTACATCTATCTTAAATTGAATTTTAATGTCTATAATTTAATTAAATTAACAGAGGGATAATAATGAAAAAAATAATTAGTTTTATTCTTGGAACAGTAGTTGCTCTTAACTTATCTATATCAGTTGCTAATGCTGCAGCTAAAGAAGTTAGAGTTGCATTCTTTTTAGAATGGCCTACTCCAAACCAAGAAGACAAAGTTAAAAAAATGTTTGATAAAGCACTAGGTGTTCCAGTTAAATGGACTAACTTTTCAAACGGTGGTGCAATGACTGATGCTATGTTAGCAGGAGATATAGATATCTCTTACTCACAAGGTTTAGTACCTTTCATCAATGCTGTAAAATCAAAAGCTCCGTTAAAACTTGTAGACGTTGCTATGGAATATGGAATGGGTGGTACAACTTGTGTTACATCTAAAGCTTCTGGTATTACATCAGCGAACGGTTCTGAGTTAGAAGGCAAAAAAGTTGCAGTTCCTCTAGGAACTATGGCTGAGTATGTTTTTGATGAAAGTATGAAAGTTGTTGGTGCTGATAAAAGCAAAATGACTGTTATTCAAATGGACCCTGAAGAAGGTGCTGCTGCACTAGTTTCTGGTGACGTTTCAATGGCTTGTTTATTTGGTGGTAACTCTATTAAAGCAGCTTTAACTGTTGGTACAAGATTGTTAACAGTTCAAGCAGCTCGTGATGCAGGTATCAAAGGTATCGATATTACATCTGTTACTGATAAATTTATGAAAGAAAACCCAGGCATGTTGAGAACTTTCATAGAAGTAACTCATGAAGCTAACGCTAGATACGCAGCTGGTAAAAGTGATATGAATGTAATCGCAAAAGATGCTGAGATGAAACTTGGAGATATGAAAGAAACTTTAGGTGGATTTGTATTCTTGAATGCTGCAGATACTAAAAAATCTATGGAATCAGGTGGAACTCTTGATGGTTTCTTAAAAGGAATGGGTACTCCTAACGGAGCAGTAGATACAAGCTTTTTACCTCTATAATTTTAGAGAGTAAGATAAAATTAGATAGGCGCCAATTTATTAAATTGGTGCCTATTTTTTTAAATAAAATTTAATATAAACTTATTTTTATGAGTGATTTAATTTCTCAAAATCTAAATATGATCTTTAAAACTCCGAAGGGAGAAACTGTTCATGCATTAAAAGATGTAAATTTCACACTTAAAAAAGGAGAACTTTTAACTGTTCTTGGACCTTCTGGATGTGGGAAAACAACTTTATTGAATATCACTGCAGGGTTTCTTAGGCCAACTTCAGGAGTAATTACTCTTAACGGAAATGAAATTAATGGTCCAGGGGTTGAAAGAGGAATGGTTTTTCAACAAGGTGCTTTATTTGAATGGTTAACAGTTGCTGAAAATGTGGACTTTGGCTTGAGAATGAAAAAAGAAGATCCAATTAAAACAGCAAAAAAAGTTGATGAATGGTTAAATATAGTTGGTTTACAAGGTTTTGGAGATACACCAACTTATCAATTATCTGGTGGTATGCAGCAAAGAGTTGCTCTTGCGCGATGTTTAATTAATGATCCAGATTTAATTTTAATGGATGAACCATTGGGAGCATTAGATGCATTAACAAGAGAAAAGATGCAGTCATTAGTTTTAAAAATTTGGAAAGAAACAGGAAAAACAATTATTTTAATTACTCACTCAGTTGAAGAAGCTTTATTGCTTGGTGAAAGATTATATGTAATGGCACCAAGACCAGGCCGAATACATAAAGAGTATAACCTACCCTTTGCTTCAATGGGGATAGATGGTGATTTAAGAGAAATTAAAAAAACTAAAGATTTTGGAAGTAAAAGAGAAGAAATTCTAACCATGATTTGGAACATGGAAGAAGAAATAATGGGTAAAGATATTTAATATGATTACAGGGATTATAACATTTTTAATTATCTTTGCCGTTATAGGTTCTATTCTTTATGGAATAAAATTAACCAAAACTGAGAAAGTAGATGCTGTTTTTGGAAACCCTGAAAGAGCTAAAGGTGGAACTCACTGGATTATTGTTGGAAGTAGCTTTTTATTAATAGCATGGCTTTATTATTCATGGGATTTAGCAAAGTCTTTTTATCCTCAGTCTGCTAATGAACTTTGCCAAGTTGCAAAAGTAAATGACTCGATGCTTTCATTAAAGTATTTGTTTCCAATAAATGAAAGGGAATTTAAAAGCACTTCAATTATTAAGGCTGAAAATAGTAATATTGAAAAATTAACTAATGAAATTAGAAATTCATCAGTAATAAGAAATCAAGATAAAGATAGACTTTTAGGTTTTATTCAAAAAACTAAAAGAACAATTCCATTGTTAACTAATGAGGACCTTCTTGAAAATGAAACAAAAATTAAGATCAGTGAACTAACTAATAGAATAGCTTGGTTAACAGAGGATTTTCAAAAGATAAGTTATCCACCAATAAAAAGTCTTGAAGAAGAAAATGCGAGAATTGAAGCTTTAAAAATACAAGGTGGATGGGGATCTTCAGGAACAGCTGTAGAAAATACTATAGAAATTCCAATTATTCCTGAAACTAAAAAAGGATTAAAGTTTGATGCTGCAGCAAAAGAATTAACTTTAATTAGTGATGATTTTTTCAAATTAAGAAATCATAATTCACAATACAAATCTTTGATTAAAGAAATCAAAGATGGAATAAAAAAATATAGATCAGAACTTGATGACACACAAGAGGTGGCATCAATATTGGCAAAAGATGTACTTAAAATTGCAAGAAGAATTGAGTATGCAAGCATATTCCCTCCAAAAACTCTTGATACTATGCAACAAGCAATTTTAGAATTTGATGTTATTCAAAAAAAAGAACAAGGAAGTCTAAGATTAATTGATATATTTCTATTTCCAACTGGAACAATAATTTCAAGTGGTCCTAATTGTTCAGAGCAAGGTTCTGGCAGGTGGCTACCTAAACCATCAGATACTTTAAAAAAATTTACACTTTTATTAAAACCAAGTGTTGGATTTAAAAATATTCCGCTGATTTGGTATGAAATGATGGATGTTAGTAAAGTTGTTGGTTTTATTTTACCAGATTGGATAGCAGATATTATCCCTGGTAAATACCCAGTTCATAGTGATGACGGAACTGTAAAACCAAATTTTAAAAGTAAAGTTTTAAATGTTGTTACTGGTGAATTCAAGTTATTCAAAATACCAGTACCTATGGGTCACATATGGGATTCTTTCCTAAGAGTATTCTTAGGCCTAGTGCTTGGAATAATATTTGGTGTACCGCTTGGTTTATTGATGGGTTTAAATAGATTTGCTAAAGGGTTCTTTGATCCATTAATTGAACTTTACAGACCAGTTCCACCACTTGCTTGGGCTCCATTAGTTATTACTGTGTTTGGAATTGACAATGTTGGAAAAGTTTTCTTATTATTTATGGTTTCTTTTTCAATCATGATCATTTCAGCAAGAGCTGGTGCTTCTGGAACTCAATTATCTAAAATTCACGCTTCACATTCTCTTGGTGCATCAAAGTGGCAAATATTAAGATACGTAATTTTTCCAAACTCATTACCTGAAATCTTAACAGGTGTTAGAGTTGCAGTTGGGATGTGTTGGGGGACTTTGGTTGCTGCTGAGTTTTTAGCAGGTACTACAGGTATTGGATTTGTTGAAAATGTTGCTAAAAAATACTTTCAATATGAGGTTATCTGGATCACTATTTTTGTAATGGGAATGCTAGGTTTACTGTTTGACATTGCTTTAAGAAAAATAATTGATAAAACAATTCCATGGCATGGTAAAGGTTAATCAACCTTTTATTAAATTATGAATTCTTCTAAGTTAAAAACAATTATAAAAAATATCTTTATTAAATATAAACTAAGTAAAGATCATGCTTCAATCTCAGCTGATGCATTAATTAATGCTGAACTAGTTGGTGCATATGGCCATGGATTATCTAGATTAAGAATGTACTGTGACCGAATTTCTAAAAAAGTTATTAATCCAAAAGCAAAAATAAAGGTTAAAAAAATTTCTCAATCTATTGCGCATGTTGATGGCAATAATAGTATTGGTTTTGTTGCAGCAGATACTGCTATTAAAACTGCCATAAATAATGCTAAGAAAACTGGAATTGGTTTAGTTGCAGTTAAGAATAGTGGTCATTATGGTTTGTCTGGCTATTACGCAGAACAAGCTGTTAAAAAAGGTTTAATGGTTATGGTGTTTACAAATGCACCTCCAGCAGTTGCTCCCTACGGTGCTTTAAAAAGTTTATTTGGAACAAACCCCATTTGTTTTGGAACGCCCACAGGATCAAAGGTTCCTTTTATTTTAGACACATCGATATCAATGATTAATAGAGGAAAAATAAGAGTTGCAGCAAGAGAAGGAACTGAAATTCCAGAAGGTGTTGCTTTAGATAAATTTGGTAAACCCACTACTGACCCTAAAAAAGCATTAGAGGGTGTTCAATTACCAATAGCTGGTTTTAGAGGTTCTGGATTAGCTTGGATGGTTGATATTTTAAGTGGTGTATTAACTGGTGGTAATCACGCAGGTAGAGTTAAAGATCCATTTACTGACTTTAGTGGTCCACAAAATATTGGTCATTTATTTTTTGTATTAAAGCCTAATTTATTTGTCGGTAATTCTTTTAATAAAAGAATAAAAGATAATATCAAAACTATAAAAAAACTACCTAAGATAAAAGGTGTTAAAGAAATACTTTATCCAGGACAAAGTAAGTTCAATAGATTTAAAAGTAATCTTAAAAAAGATATTAATATCTCAAAAGCTGTTTTAAAAGACTTGGAACATTTACAGGGTATTTAGTTAACGAACAGTTCTTGAAAATTTAACAAGATCATTAACAAGAAGTTCAGGTTCCTCTAATGCTGCGAAATGTCCACCACTTGGCATCTCAGTCCATTGAATAACATTAAATATTCTATCTACATAAGATTTTGGAGGCCACTCTGACATCTCAGCTGGAAAAATTGCAGCTGCTGTTGGAGTTTGTATTTTTTTAAAGTCTTTTGGAAAAAAACGTCCCCCCTCTTCTCTTCTTCCATAATAAATCCAAGAAGCTGTATTAAAAGTTTTTGTAACTATATAAACCATAATATTTGCCAACAAAGCATCTTTTGAATAAGAACTTTCAATATCACCATCCTTTAAATCAGACCAAGAATACATTTTTTCAATAATCCATGCTGCAACACCAACTGGACTATCCATCATTCCATAACTCAATGTTTGTGGTTTTGTTGCTTGTTGTGTTCTATAGCCATCTTGCATTATTTGATCTTTATCAAACCTTTGTTGCCATTCTTCTTCTTGCTTTGATTGTGGTCCATCTGGATGACGCATTGTTAAACAATTAATATGAATTGCTTTACAAAATTTTGAGTGATCGTAAGCAATCCAGTTAGCAATAGTTGCGCCCCAATCTCCACCTTGTGCTAAATAATTTTTATACTCAAGGTTTTTTGTCATTAGTTTATTTAATATCTCAGCTATTTTTCTTGGACCAATTGGCATAGATGGTCTACCTGAAAATCCAAAGCCAGGTAAAGAAGGCACAATAACATCAAATGCATCCTCAATGTTTCCACCAAATTTTTCTGGGTGTGCAAGTTTTTCAATTATATGTAAAAACTCTAAAACTGATCCAGGCCATCCATGCATAAGAAGTAATGGAGTTGGGGCAGAACCACTACCCTTTTCATGAATAAAATGCATTTCAATATCATCTACAACAGTTGTAAAATTTGAAAATTTGTTTATTTCTGCTTCATGTTTTCTCCAATCAAAATCTTTAACCCAATAACTTGAGATCTCCTTCATATAATTAAGGTTACTTCCATATTTCCAGCCACCATCATCTGGCATTTCATGCCATGGGTAATTTTTTACCTTGGTATAGATTTCTTGAAGTGCTTTATTGGGAATATTTAGTTTAAAAGGCTTAATCATTATCAATTTACAGTATATACTTTTTAAAAATTCAGACTAAATATACCTCATGCTTTCAAATAAAGAAATTGTTTGTCCTAATAACCTTCTGGACCATGCACATAAGAAAAAAGGTGTTAATGCTGCAATCGTTAACGCAGGTTTGCCTTTGCCTATGCTTTCAGTTCAAGATGCTGTTAATGAAAACTTAATTACACCTATTTTTATAGGGGATAAAAAAAAAATTCTTAAGTGTGCTGAAGATTTAAAATGGGACATCTCTTTGTATGAGATAATTCATGAACCTATAGAAAATAATACAGCAGCTATAGCCGCTAAACTTGCTAGCCAAGATAAAGTAAAGATTATTGTTAAAGGTCATATCCATACTGATGTTTTAATGAAAGAAGTTTTAAAAAGAGAATATGATTTACTTGGAAAAACTAGACTGAGCCACATATGGCATATGACAAATACTAAAGACGACAAGCCTCTTATAATTACTGATGGTGCTTTAAATGTTTTACCTAATATAAAAACAAAAATGCATATCTTAAGAAATGTAATTGATTTTTCAAATCGTATAGGAATTGAAAGGCCAAAAGTTGCAGTTCTATCAGCGACAGAAGAAATTTTAGATAGTGTACCAAGCTCTATTGAAGCAGATGAGATTACAAAACTTGCAAAAAAAGACGATTTAAATGCTGATGTTTTTGGTCCCTTAGCATTTGATAATAGTATTTCAAAAAAATCTGCTGCTATTAAGGGTGTTAAAAATATTGTAGCTGGTGATGCTGATGTATTATTAGTTCCAAGTGTTGAGACTGGAAATAGTTTAGTTAAAATGATGATTTACTTTATGGGAGCTTGCGCAGCTGGTGTTGTAGTAGGTGGTAAAGTTCCAATAGTAATTACTAGCAGATCTGATGAAGCACAAGCTAGATTGGCCTCCATTGCAGCTGCTGTTGTTGCTTTAGACTAATTCTTCATTGAAATAACCACATTAATGTTTTAAATAAAGCTTCAAAAAATTAGAGAGGGAAACAATGGCTATAACATATTTAAAAAAATCACCTAAAACATCATCATCAGATGACACTAAAACAACTGGAATTGTTCAAGATTTATTAAAAAATATTGAAACTACTAAAGAACAAGGCTGTATCGATCTTACAAAGAAATTTGATAAATATGATGGTGATATTATTGTTTCCAAAGAAAGAATTGAAGAAATTAAAAAAACATTAGATCAAAAAACAAAAGATGATGTTCAGTTTTCATACGAAAGAGTTAGAAAGTTTGCTGAAGCACAATTAAAAAACTATGGTCAAGATTTTGAAGTAGAGCTTTCAGATGGATTATTTGCTGGTCAAAAACTAATACCTGTTAATACTGCTGGATGTTATGTACCAGGAGGTCGTTATGCACACATTGCATCAGCTGTTATGAGTGTAACAACAGCAAAGGTTGCTGGTGTAAAAAATGTTATTGCCTGTAGCCCTCCAAAAGAAGGAGTAGGTGCACATCCAACAATTATTTATACAGCTGATCTTTGTGGTGCTGATGTAATTTTAAATTTAGGTGGTGTTCCAGCAATTGCTGCAATGACTAATGGGCTATTTAATAACCCTCCAGCAGACATTATTGTTGGTCCTGGAAACCAGTTTGTAGCAGAAGCTAAAAGAATTTTATTTGGAAAAGTGGGTATTGACTTATTTGCTGGTCCTACTGAGATTGGAATTATTGCTGATGCTAAAGCTGACCCTGAGATAGTAGCTGTAGATTTAGTTGGTCAAGCTGAGCATGGTTATAATTCACCTTGTTGGTTATACACAACGAGTAAAGAACTTGCTGAGAAGGTAATGAAAAGAGTTCCAGAATTAATTGCTGAATTACCAGAAGTTCCAAGAACAAATGCAGATGCCGCTTGGAGAGATTATGGTGAAGTTATTCTTTGTGATACTGATGAAGAAATGGCAACTATTAGTGATGAGTATGCTCCTGAACACTTAGAAGTTCAGACAGTAAATTTAGAGTGGTTTCACAAAAGACTTACAAACTATGGTTCTTTATTTATTGGAGAAGAAACAACTGTTGCTTATGGAGATAAGTGTTCGGGAACTAATCACATTCTTCCAACTAAAGGTGCAGGAAGATATACAGGTGGATTATTCGTTGGTAAATTTGTTAAAACTCTAAGCTTTCAAAGAATGACAAAAGAGTCTACTGAACTTGTTGGTGCAGCAGCTGCTAGAATTTCTAGATACGAAGGAATGGAAGCACATGCTAGAACAGGTGATGTTAGATTGAAAAAATATGGATTTTCTAACTAAATAAATATATCTAGAATTAACTTTTTTTCTTTATCAAAGCATCTCTAACTGCTTCACCCATTACAGAAGGGTTTTTCGATATTGTGACTCCACATTGCTTTAAAAGATCAACTTTTTCTACAGCACTTTCTCCATAAGCAGATACAATTGCTCCAGCATGTCCCATCACTCTTCCTTTTGGTGCGGTTAATCCAGCTATATAGGCTATAACAGGTTTTTTCATATTTTCTTTTGCAAACTGTCCAGCTGCAACTTCTTGTGGTCCACCTATTTCTCCAATCATCAAAACTGCTTCTGTATCAGAATCTTTTTCAAAGTTTTCTAAAATATCTCTAAATGAACTTCCATTTATAGGATCACCACCAATACCAACACTTGTTGAAACACCAATATTCAAATTTTTTAATTGTTGAGCCGCTTCATATCCTAATGTTCCAGATCTGCCTATAATACCAATTTTTCCTTCTTTATAAATATGACCAGGCATAATTCCTAACATAGATTTGCCAGGACTTATTACTCCAGCACAATTGGGTCCAATCAATGTCATTTTTTCAGACTTTGAATATCTTCTCATATATCTTTTAATTTTAATCATATCATGAGAAGGAATTCCGTCTGTTATAGCCACACAAGTTTTAATTCCTGCATCGGCAGCTTCCATTGCAGAGTCAGCAGCATAAGCTGGATGAACAAATAAAATTGATGCTGTTGCACCAGTATTTTTAACAGCATCTTTAACTGTATTAAAAACTGGAAGATTTAAATGAGTTTGACCACCTTTTCCTGGAGTGACACCTCCAACAATATTTGAACCATATTTAATCATTTCTTCTGCATGAAAAGATCCAAACTTACCTGTAAACCCTTGGACTATTATTTTTGTTGTTTTGTCTATAAATATTGCCATTAATTATTTTCCAATTCTTTAAGGGCATTAACTGCTTTATTAGCAGCATCTTCTAAGGTAGATGCCTCAATATAATTTATTTTACTTTTTTTTAATATTTTATTTCCTTTATCAACATTAGTTCCTGCTAAACGGATTACTAAAGGCATATTAATTTCTATTTTTTTAAGAGCTTGAATTATTCCTTCTGCAACCCAATCACATCTATTAATTCCAGCAAAAATATTAACTAATATAACTTTTACTTTTTTATCCATTGTTATTAATCGAAAGGCCTTAACAATTTTTTCAGGTGTTGCCCCACCACCTACATCTAAAAAATTTGCAGGTTCGCCACCAGCTAATTTAATCATATCCATAGATGCCATTGCTAAACCTGCACCATTAATTATATTTCCAATATTTCCATCTAAAGTTACATAATTTAAACCTCTATCTGATGCATATACTTCATTAGCATTTTCTTGGGTTTTATCTCTTAATTCCGATACATCGTTTCTTCTAAATAATGCATTATTATCAAAGCTCATTTTACAATCTAATGCTAGTATTTGTTCTTGTTCTGAAATTACCAATGGATTTACCTCAACCATTGTTGCATCTAGTTCACTGAATGCTTTATAGCAGCCCTGAATTGCTTCTGCAGCTTTTGATATTAATTTTGTTTCAATACCAAGACCAAATGCAATTTCCCTTGCTTGAAATTCTTGCATTCCAACCGCAACTTCTATTTTTGATCGAATTATAGTTTCTGGTTTTTCTTGAGAAATTTCTTCAACACTCATTCCCCCTTCGGTAGAAGCAACTACCATTATACACTCTGACCCTCTATCAAAAACTAAACCTAGATAAAGTTCTTTTTTAATATCTGTAGCTTCTTCAATATAAATTCTATTAACTATTTTTCCTTCTGGTCCTGTTTGATTTGTAACTAATTTTTTTCCTAGAAGTTTATCTGTTGCTTGAGCTACTTCTAATGGAGAGTTACAAATAATTATTCCACCAGCCTTACCTCTTGCGCCTGAATGAATTTGGGCTTTCACAACCCATTTAGAGCCACCTATTTCTCTAGCTTTGTTTTCAGCATTTTCAGGACTGTAAACAATTCCACCTCTTGGGATTATAACTCCAAAATCTGAAAGTATTTTTTTAGCTTGATACTCGTGAATATCCATTTTATTTATTTTTTATTTGATTATTTATGTTAACAACATTTTCAGCCATACGAGCAGAGGCAGCATCAATCATTCTTCCATCTAATTGAGCGGCACCTTTTCCTTCATTTGCAGCCTTTTCTAATTCCTCTAATATTCTTATTGCCTTATTTACTTCTTTTTCAGGTGGTGAAAAAACTTCATTAGCTAAATCAATTTGTGAGGGATGAATTGCCCATTTTCCATCAAAGCCAATAGCAGCTGCTCTCTTAGCAGAAGCTATATAAGCATCTTTGTCATTAAAATCTCCAAATGGTCCATCAATCGCTCTTAGACCATACGCTCTACAAGTCATAACAAGTTGAGATAAACCGTGATGCCATTGATCGCCTGGATAATCTGGATTTAAACCACCAATAATAACAGTTCTAGCTTTTAAGCTTGCTGCATAATCGGCAACTCCAAAATGTAAGGCTTCAAGTCTTTTGCTAGATTTTGCAATTTCTTTAATGTTTGACATTCCTAAAGCAGTCTCAATCAAACACTCAATACCAATCTTATTTTTAAATTTTTTATTATCTTCAATCTGAGTCAATAAACAGTCAACCATATATACATCTGATGCTGAACCAGCTTTTGGTATCAAAATTGTATCTATTTTTTCACCCACTTCTTCAACTATTTCAATAACATCTCTGTACATGTAATGAGTGTCAAGACTATTTATTCTGATCGAGATTGTTTTACCCTTCTCTTTCCAATTCATTTCTTTGATAGCTTTTATAATATTTTGACGAGATGGAATTTTATCTTGAGGCGATACTGCATCTTCAAGGTCTAAAAAAACAACATCAGCGTTTGAAGTAATTGCTTTTTCAAACATTTTTGGTGATGATCCCGGTACAGCTAATTCACTTCTATGAAGTCTAGATTTTCTAGGCTTGTAATAAAGATGACTCATGGCAAATCTTATTAAAAATAAAAAGAAATAAATCTAATTACTTTTATATATATATTATATTGATAGTTTTAATGTATTAACCTTAGAGTTGAATGTGATCAATAATAGCCCAGTTATTAGGGATTTTTAAAAAATATTAAAATATTCAAATATTTCAATCAATACATAAAATGCAATTATAGACATAAATATAATTATAAATAAATTTATTTTTTTCCACACTTTTTCACTTTTAAGAAATTTTGATAGTGATTGTGATAAATACCCAATTATAAAAAAAAAAATAAATGAAGATATTGAGGCCCCAATACCAAAATAATATTTATCTATTATCAAAAAATTTTTAGAGAAATTACCAAGAAAAAATACTGTGTCAGAATAAACATGTGGATTAAGATAGGTAAAAGCTAAAGTTTTAGTTGCGATACTTGATATCGAAATTTTTTTAATCTCTTTATCAAAATTAATCGTATTGTTTTTAATAGAAACTTTTACATAAATAAAATGAACTAAGAATATAAATAAAAAGATATTTAAAATGAGCTCTATTATAGAATTAAAAAAATTACCAAAATATTGAAATAAAAAAATACCTAAAAAAATTAATATTAAATCAGATATCGAGCAAATAAGACAAACAAGAAATATATATTGTTTTTTTAACCCCTGCTCTATTACAAAAATATTTTGAGCCCCGATTGCTAGAATTAAACTAAGGCCTGTAAGGAAGCCTAATAATAAATACTCCATTAGGTTTTATTAAACTCTTTTTTTACCCTGAACAACCCTATCAAGTATTAATGCAACAAATAAAATAGCAATGCCTGCAAGTATACCTTGCCCTACATTAGCATATTGTAATGCTTCAAGTACATCTTGACCTAAACCTTTTGCACCAATTAGAGACGCTACAACTACCATGGCTAAACTTAACATTACTGTTTGATTAACACCTGCTAGAATTGAAGGGGTAGCTAGTGGTAGATCTACTTTTCTTAATAAATACCATTTAGTTGCACCGTAAGCGATAGCTGCTTCTCGAATTGTTTCTGGAACTCCACGTAACCCTAAAACAGTAAGTCTTACAACAGGTGTACCACCAAAGATCATTGTAATAATTACCGCTGCAACCTTTCCAGTTCCAAAAAAAGCTATTACTGGAATCATGAATACAAAGGCTGGCATTGTTTGCATGAAATCCATTATCGGTCTGATTAATGAATAAAATCTTTGACGTCTTGCACAAAAAATTCCAAGTGGAATACCTATTGCTATACTTAAAATAGCAGCTGTTCCTAATAAGGCAAGTGTTGTCATTGCTTTAACCCAAAAACCTAAAAAACCCATGTAACATAAAAATCCTGTTGAATAAATTGCAGCTCTTGGTCCTGCTGATAAGCCTGTTAAAGTTACAATTGCAGTTATAATTACAATCCAGGGAGTTTTAACAAACAATAATTCTAAGAAATCTAATACGGACCTAATACCAATTGTTATAGCAGTAAAAATTAAATCTCCTTTAACAACTGCATAATCAAAAATAATTTCTATCCATTTAATTGAAAATAATCTTATCTCAGGATGAGTTGGGAATGTATCCATTACCTGAAATAAGCCTGGAAAACTATAATGGATAACTGTAAAAATCATTATAACAGAGGTAAAAATACTACTATAGATGTAATTTTTCATCTGCATCCCTGGATGAATAGATTTATCGGATAACCATTCAGAATATTTCTTTTCTAAAATTGAATTCGCCAAAACACCTTGAACAATCTTAACTGCTATCAATAAAATAAAACCAAAAATTGCAATCCATATTGCTGAAGCTTCTACTCTCGTAATTTCATCTAGATAGCCTTGCATAGCATCCTCTAAAGATTTTATATTTCTTTTAAACACATCAATTTTATCTGGATTATTTTCTATCGCTGCTTCTAATTGTTTATTCCTAAATGCTATAGTGCCTTTAACTTGCTCAACTTTAGCAATGGCATCTGCCGTAATATTACCAAATAAACCTCTGATTATTTGTACTACAGCAAAAGTTTCTATAATTAAAAAAGCCAACGTCCAATTCCAAACATTGCGCATTCCAAACCAAATTGGTCCAAATATAAATGCAAATAAATTAAATGAAAATGAGTAAGTAGGTTTGCTACCAATTTTTTTGAACTCTTTAATATAATAGTCTGGGTTACTTTTTACAAAGTCAGTAATCAGTTCATCTCTAGAAGGGTTTCTGATTGCTTTATTCTCCATCACTACCCTCTACAACTGCCTTTAATAAGTCTGCCTGAGTTATTATACCAATGTTTTTATTTTCATTATTAATTACTAATATTGGCTCATCCTTAATAGAGGATCTTTCTATCAACTTATTTAGTAAATCATTTTCATGAACACTTTCTAAATTTTTACCTATCGATCCAAATTCTTTTTCAAATTTATCAATAGGCTGCATGATAGATTTTGCTTGAACAATTTTTAATCTAGAAATTCCCTTAACAAAGTCTGCTACATAGCCATCTGCTGGTTTCATAACTATTTCTTCTGGTGTTCCTATTTGGATAACCTTTCCATCTCTCATGATTGCAATTCTATGACCTACCCTTACTGCTTCATCTAAGTCATGAGTTATAAATACTGTTGTTTTTTTCATTTGTTTTGAAAGTTTGATAAATTCTGCTTGAAGCTGTCTTCTAATTAATGGGTCTAGTGCACTAAATGGTTCATCCATTAATAAAACATCAGGATCTGCCGCTAAAGCTCTTGCCAATCCTACTCTTTGTTGCATTCCACCTGAAAGTTCATGAGCAAATTTATTTCCCCACCCCTGAAGCTCTACGATATCTAAAATTTTATTAGCAGCATCCAATCTATCATTTTTACTGATACCTCTTATTTCAAGTGGCATTGCTATATTATCTAATACTGATCTGTGAGGCATTAAAGCAAAGTTCTGAAAAACCATACCTATCTTTTTATTCCTTAGATCTTGCAAACTTTTTGCGTCAAACTTCATTACATCTTCATTATTGATCAAAATTTGACCTGAAGTTGGTTCTAATAATCTATTGATATGTCTAACTAAAGTGGATTTACCACTTCCAGAAAGACCCATTACACAAAAAATCTCTCCTTTTTTAACGTTGAAAGAGACGTCAGATACACCAATTACTGAATTATATTTTTCTAAAGCTTCTTGTTTTGAAATATTTTTATTTTGAATGGCATTTAATGCTTCTTTGGAATTATTACCAAATATCTTCCAAACATTTTTTATTTCAATAGCTGAGTCCATCAGTTCCGTTCGAAAATTTAATAATTTTTTTAAGAAATATACCCGGCAACAAATAAAGTTGCCGGGTAAAAATTTAATTTAACTTAAAGTCCTAACCAACCGTCAACTTTAGATTTATTATTTTTCATCCATGTTCTAGCAACATCAGCTGGTTGTTTTTTTTCAACTGAAATTGCATACGCCATAGCTGACACATCATCTCCTGTTAACTGAAAGTTCTTAAAAAACTCAACAATAGCTGGAGATTTACTTTCCAAAGAAGTACCCCAACCAATTTGGATTTTTTTAAGCGCATCTTTTGATGCAACATAAGATTTTTTGTACCAGTCAGCATCTTCTTTAGGCTGAACCATCTTGTATTTAGCTGGATCATGTTTTGGTTCTGTCAACATAACTACGTCAGCCATTCCCCAAATTGCATGCGGCTTGTAACAATAAAATGCATATCCTTCACCTTTTTTAATAGAGTCAAGTACTCTTGCATTTTTTACAGCTTCAGCAGCTCTGATAGGTTCAATACCCGCATCATATAAACCATAGTCTCTAAGTTTAACTTGGTTTACATTTGCAGAAGCCCATCCATCAGCACCAATCCAAAATTCACCTTTACCATTACCATCACTGTCCATTGCTTTAACAACTTCTGGTCTAGCTAAGTCTTCAATTGCTGTAATATTCATTTTTTTAGCAAATTGTTGAGATACACAATATCCTTGGTTTCCTTCGTAAGGTTTTGAACTTAACTTAAGAGTTCCTTTAGGAACTAGATCGTTAGTATAAGCCTGTTGATTAGGTAACCAGATATCAGGGTGAACTTCTATTTCACCTTTGCTTCTGTCAATTGCACCATAGATTGCAGTATTGTTTCCTGGAACTAATTCTGCTTCTCCACCCATTTTGTCATTAACAACTGCTGCTAATAAATTTGCAATAGCCGTAGCACCTGTCCAACCTGGATCTCCTATTTTAACTTTTTCAGCAAATGTTGAAAAAGTAGCAAATAAAGAAATTAAACCAGCTACAAGTGTAGTTTTTATTATTTTCATTATATCCCTCTCGATTAATTTAAAAATGAAGATTAACTTAAAACTTTTAAGTGAGTCAAAGACTAAAATAGATCTTTTGTCCTTTTATTATGTGTTGTTATTGGTGGCTAATTCAAAAGAACTAGACCTTTTTCACAAAACTAATAGCAGCACCAATGGTCGTCAAAAATCCAGCTAACGGCAAGATTGCAACTGCATATTTCTTTGGCATATAATTCTCTTTGAACTCAATACCTTGGAAACTAATTTCAAAATACCACATTTCCCAATACTTTCCACGCATACCCTCTACAAGTTCGAACCCATAAATTATCAGGACTATACCAATTGCCATAATCATAAGTTTCCAGAACTGGCGTATATATAGCGACAGTCTATTTGGTAATTTTTCATAAATTAAGTTTAAAGCTATGTGTTCATTATCTCTGGCTGTTAGAGAAAGTGCGATAAACATCAACCAAATATTACTTAATACTGTTAGCAGATCACCCCAAACAGGAGGGTTGTTAAAAACATATCGCATGGTAACATTATAAAGTGTAAAACCAACCATCGCAGCCAAAAGAAGTGAACACATAGCTTCCAATGTACGATGAATAAAACGGTCTATGTTGTTAAAAAATTTTAACATATCACTAATTACTCAATAGGTTTGGAAGAAACATGGTCAACTCTGGAATAACGAGTATAAAAAATAAAAGTAAAAACAATCCAACTAGATAAGGAATTAATGCAACAGCAACCTTTTCTAGACGCACTTGTGCTATTGTTGCAGCGGTAAAGAACGCAACACCAACAGGTGGTGTTACTGATCCTATTAAGAAGCCAACTATTACAACGATAGCCGCTTGTATCTCAGGAAAGCCAGCTTGAGCCATAACATTAACTAGTACTGGGCCAACTATGATAATGTTTACCGCAGAGTCCATTACCGTTCCAAGAAGAAAAATGAATAGGATAACGGCTAAAATAAAAATAATTGGGGATCCCGTAAGGCTTAGAAGCCAGTTTTCAAGTTCACCGATTGCACCTAAAGAGGTAAGTAACCAACTAAAGGGTCCCGACGCAGCTATGATAATAAAAACCATTGCCGAATTACGGAATGCCCGACGAAAAGCACCAGTGCAATCTTTCCATTTAATAGTTCGATAAACGAATACACCTGTAAATAAGGCAACCATTGCTGTGATAGCTCCAGCCTCTACAACCGATGCAACACCGCCCATTACTGAACCCACTAAAACCACAGGTATCAGAAGGGCGAACGAGGATCGATATAATTCTTTACCAGCTCGACGTATCGAAAATGGTTCATCACTGCGTTCGAAGTTATATTTGATTGCAAAGTAATGATTGATTATCATGATCACAACGCCTATCAACACGCCTGGAATAATCCCAGCCGCAAATAGTGATGCAATCGAAAGCTCAGTCGAGTTAGCAAGTACAATCATCATGATACTAGGTGGAATTATGCCTCCTATGGTGGAGCTTACGCCTGTAACTGCAGCCGAAAACGCAGGAGGATAGCCAGCTTTTTTCATAGCTGGTAACACTAATGCTCCAACTGTAGCTGTATCTGCTACGACGGAACCATTCATCCCTGCAAAAAACATACTCACAAGAACATTGACTTGGGCCAACCCCCCTCGTACACGTCCAATTAATGATTTGCTCAAGGCTACTAACCTGTCAGTAATCGTGGCACTTGTCATTAACTCACCTGTCAACATAAAGAACGCAATTGCAGTTAATGGAACTGAGTCAATAGCATTAAACATTTGACTAGGGATTAAAATAAGGGGTACAGCGTCGGTAAATAGAATATAAACAAATGGTATCAGTATTAATATGAAGCCAATGGGAGCACCTAATAGGATTAGAAAAAGGAGTATTCCGAGTAGAATGATACTTTCCATAGTTAATTATTTGTTATGAATTATTTTAGGTAAAGATCATCTAGTTCTAAAAATTGAGCTAAATGATCTTTACACAGTTTTTCGTTGAACGATTTACAGAGCCCCAGCTTTCTCTAACTGAGCTACAAATCCTTCCATTCCTTGTTCTAGAAGCACTCTTTTAGCTACTTCTGGTTCAAAAGTACCTTTGGCTTTTACCCAGGCACCGATTGCACCTGCTCTCCATTTAGACATTTCCGCATCAGATGGAACATACCATTCTTTCACAGACGCTTTAATCGCATCTTCTCCATTCTTAATCCAAGCGTTATCTAACTGGTTTACTTTTTCTCCATATGCATCAGCAGCTTTGTGTAACCATTTCTTCTCTTGAGAAGATAGAGCATTATACTGCTTTGCATCCATTGCTAGAATATTTCCAGACCACATGCCACCAATCTCAGTGAAGTATTTTGCAACTTCATGAAGTTTTGCTACATGTTGCCAAGGACTAGCAACATACTGACCTTCAACTACACCCGACTGTAGGCCTGAGTATAACTGGCTCCAATCATAAGGTGTTGGAGTTGCGCCCCAATTTTTAACTAGCATGAATTCAATCGGACTCTTAGTAGTACGCCACTTTAGACCTTTCATATCATTAGGAACGTGAACTGGTTTAGTTGCATTTCCAAGCTGTCTGAATCCACCGCTTGAATATACAGAAAGGCAAATGTGGCCTGAATTTTCAAGCGCTAGTTTGCACTGTCTTTCTGCAAGCCATTCATTTGATATTCTTTTTGCATCTTCAAGTGATTTGAAAATGAAAGGTAAATCAAAAATTGCTAACTCTGATCCGAAATTACCATAGTTTGCCGTAGAACTAGTCCAAAGGGATATAAGTCCCTGATTAGCTTGTTCACCACATTTCTGTTCAGCACATAAGCTTTTTTGATAAAAAGGTTCAATTTTCATCTTGCCACCAGAGGCTTTTGCCAAGGCCGGCATCAATGCTTGATCTATAGCGTCACCGATTGGCATACCCAATCTACCAGTAGTTCCAAGCTTAAGAGTTGTTTCTGCAACGGCGGCTAAGGCAAACAAAGCCATAGCAAAACCTGCAAGTAGTGTCTTTATAGTTTTAAATGTTTTCATTTTATCTCTCTCTATTTGTTTAAAAAATGAAGCTTAACTTAAAACTTTTAAGTGAGTCAAAGACTAATATAGGCCTTTTGTCTTTTTATGTATTTTTATTGGTGGCTAATCCAAATAGTTTTGGTCTGAAGAAAGGAATTAAGTGCTTCAGTACCTTGATCTCTACTTAAAGAGCCAGATTGCTTATACCCTCCAAATGGAGTTTTAATGTCTCCTTCCGAGAAAGTATTCACTGAAACTGTGCCACAAGGAAGGCTTTTAGCCATATGAAAAGCTCTATCAATATCTTGGGTAAAAACACTTGCGTGCAATCCATACTTTGAATTACTTGCTATCTTTAAAGCTTCTTCAGTATCATTTACTGTAATAACACCTAATACAGGCCCAAAAATTTCTTCTTGAGCAATTACCATATTTTCTTTTAAATTATCAAATAACGTTGGCTTAGCAAAAAACCCTTTTTCTGATTTTTCAGATACACCACCAAATAAAAGTTTAGCTCCTTCATCAATTCCTTTTTGAATAAATCCATCAACTGTTGCTAAATGTTTTTTGGAAATCATTGATCCCATATTTGAACTAGGGTCTAATGGATCACCTACTTTAAGGGCTTCAACTTTTTTTGAAACTTTGTCTAAAAATTCATCCTTAACTTTGCTATGAATTATTTGTCTCATATTTGCAGAACAGTTTTGTCCACCGTTCCAAAAAGCAGAATTAATTGCATCATCAATTAAATTATCAGTAATTTTTGCATCCTCTAAAACTATAAATGGACTTTTTCCACCCATCTCTAGACCAATAGTTTTTAAATTACTTTCACCAGAATATTTCATAAATAAAGCACCAACTTCTGTTGAGCCTGTAAATGAAACAGCATCAACATCATTGTGTCTTCCAAGTGCTTCACCAACATCTCCAAAACCTGGAATAACATTTAATACTCCATCTGGAATTCCTGCCTCTTTTGCAATTTGAGCAACTCTAATTGCAGTTAAAGGTGTGTCTTCTGCTGGCTTAATTATCACAGAGCAACCCGCAGCTAATGCTGGTGCCATTTTCCAAACTGCCATCATTAATGGAAAGTTCCAAGGAACTACTCCTGCAACAACACCAATTGGCTCTTTAACAATTAAACTCGTTAATGATGGTTCTGTTGGTCCAACTTTACCAAATACTTTATCTATTAATTCTCCATACCACTGAAAATGCATTGGAGCATCATTTGCAACTTCATTAATACAATCGCTAATTAATTTTCCAGTATCCACACATTCAAGAACTGAATTTTCCTCACCAGTTTTTCTCAGTAATTCAGCAAACTTAAGCAAAACATCTTTTCTAAATTCTGGAGATGTTCTAGACCAAACTCCGCTATTAAAAGCTTTTCTTGAAACTTTGACTGCTAGATCAACGTCTTTATGATTGCATTTTGAAACTGAACAAAGAGTTTCACCCGTTGCAGGGTTAATATTTTCAAACTTTTCACCATCAATAGCCTCAACATATTTACCATTAATAAAGGCTCTTCCTTCAAACTTTAAATTTTTAGCGATTGATTTGTAGTTAACAACCATGATCTTTGCAGGTTATTACTTAAAAGATTAATTATCAATAATTAATTCATTGGTCCAAACCAGTCAAACTTATTAGTCCAGTTTCTCCAATTACAAGTTGGTCCAATTCTATTCTTGTACCACTTGTTTGATTTTTCAGCTTTAGACATAATCTTAACTAGCTTTGGATGTGTGTACTTTCCAAGATTTCTTTCACACATAATTTCATACGGATTATATGGATCTTTAGATGTTGGGATTAGATAAACACTATCAATTAACTGAGGACACCCTTCAATATCATGAGTATACAAATTTCTATTTAATTTAAAGCCAACACTTAGCATATGATCAGTGCCACCCTTATAATGATCGGAGTAGTGAATTTTTTTCATACCTTTAATACATCTTATTCCCATTAGCTGAGTATGAAACAATTCATGAATATTAATCTGTGTTAATCTTTCTTCATTGTTATGACCATTGCTTCTGACAAAAATACCACCTATGCCAACTCCAGCATCTCCACCATGATTTCCAGCATTAACGTCGGTCCATAAAAAATATGTTTTCTTCTTATTTGTGAAACCACCAAATTGGTGAAAATAATGACCCATTTGAGTATTAACGCTGTTATCTTTTAATGCTTTCCAGTTCTTACTCGTTCTAATAAAAGTGATATCTAGTTTTCCATCTTCTCTATAATCATATCTAAATTTTTTACCTTCGCCACCTGAACCTTTGTTTACTTTAGTAGCCTCAAGCATTGCATCATTAGCTTTTTCCAAAATATCCTGCATTTTACCATTGATATCTAGCTCTCTATCTTCTCCATCAGATGGCAGTAAATAAATAAAGTGTATTTGATGTTCGTCAGTTATATCAGGCTGATCTTCAAAAAATCTTCCAGACTTTTGATCTTTAGATAAATCTATTTTTTCAAAATCTTTAATATCCTTAGCTGAAAAAGATGTTGATAAGAATGAAAAAAATAAAATTAGAGTTATTGATAAAATTTTAATCACTTATGTAATAAATTCTAAAATAATTATTAAAAATAGTAAAGTTAATAAAAACCCAATTTAGGTTATATAAAACTAAAATAGGTTTTAAAATTATTATTAATCTTTAAAATCTTAGAACTACGGCTAATGAACCATTTTTTTTTAGACTTTTTAGAAATTTTGAAAGAGTTTTCAATTCAATTCGAGCAAAAGCTTTCATTAGTTCTTCAGTATTTAGCAGCCAAAGGTCATCGTAGAGCTAGGTTTGATTTAGAGAATAACAAGGATACTTGGTTAATTCCTTAAAAACTTTAAAGTTAGTAGATACCAAATTCTTTTTCCCACGGAGCAGTGACATCATCTCTTGTGTAGAAACATTGATAACCTATCCCTCTTCTATCTTCAAAATTTTTGTAGTCATGTTTGGTAATTTTCCATTTATCTTTTGATAAACAGGTAACCTCAAATGGATCAAAAGGTGTATCTGATGTTGGTGTAAAATAGACACTATCTTGAAGATCGGGACATGATAAATTTTTATGACCCCAATAATCGTCATTTTTTGGATCCAAAGTCATATTTCTTCCATCACCTTGTAAGCTCATCATATCTGAGGACTTTTTAGTATTATGACCATTAACATGTTTTGGTGAACACGAATATATTCCACCCATTGAGTGCAAAGCTTCATGTAATAAAAAATAACCAACTTCACTTTTATTTAATCTACTACCGCTTGCTGTTGAAAAAATATTAAAAATTGGAAAACCTGCTGAATAAGGCCACTCAGCATATGAATAATCACCAAAATTTACATATATTTTTTTTGGGTTATTAAACCCAGCATTGATAATTGTTCGCTCTGCCAAATTTCCACAACTACCACTACAATCTCTAAATTCTTTTTTAGTTACTCCAAGACGAATAAAACTAATATCTAACTTTCCATCTTTTCTATAATCAAGTTTCATTCTTTGACCTTCACCATTCATGGTATTTGATTTTTCGTTAGCTTTTTTAGTTGTTTTATAAGTCCAATCATTTGCAACTTTAATTAATTGTTCAACTTTTCCATTTATATCCCCCTCTTTATCTTTTGAATCTTTGTAAAGAGTGTAGATAACATGAATTTGAAAATCATTAGCAATATCTGGCTGGTCTTCAAAAAACCTTCCTGGCTTTTTATCTTCATCTAAAAAAACTGGTTTTGATTGTCTTTCTCTATCTAGGTCTTTTTGGCTTACACTTAATTGATCGTAATCTTTCCAGACAATTTCATCATTAATTGAAAAAATAAAACAATCTGCCTTAGTAAATTTTTTTGCATTTTTTTTACAAGATTTGTATGCACTCTTATGGCCCTTCTTATTAATCCCATACATTGGCATTGATGCGCCTGATGAACAGCCATCTTCAGAAATAGATACATACATTATAAAATCCCTACCTTCTGATTTTGCTTGTTCATAACTTCTTTTATAGTCTCCTAAAATAGATTCTTTGCAATCTTCTTGATAAAAACCTCCTGAACCTACTTCATTTATTCCAGCATGTGCAATTGAAGAAAATAATATTGTAAAAATAAGAATTAGAATATTTTTCATATTAATGAAGATAAGATTATCATTTTAATTGTGATATTAAATTACAAAAATTAAATTTCGTAAAATAAAAGATTACTGACCTTGAATAGTTATTGTTGCGTCTGGTGGCGTTGCATACATAACCGCTGCACCATCGCAATTAGCAGCATCATGAGCAGTTATTGCACCAGCTGTACTAAAAGCTATTGTAACAGTTGGAATTGCTGTTGGATCTAAAGTAAATGGCAAAGCTAAGGCTTCTCTTGATTGAAAATGAGAGTCTGAAGCATTTACTGTACCGGCAGTTCTAGGAGAAGTTCCTTCTCTATCAGCGACAGAGTTTATTTGTGGAAAATTTGTTGCATCTACAAATGCAGGCACATACAAAGTTGCTTCTGTTGAATCTCCTGACGTCGTCTCAGCTGCACCCATAGCGCTTAAAGATCCATTTCCTTTTGTATAACAAGTTGTTGATCCATCACTAGCAGAGCCCTTGGCTGTTATTGCCCTGCTCATTGTTGCTTGTAAATAAGTGTAAGTGGTTCCTGCTTTAGCTAATCCAAAATTTCCTAGTGTAGCAGCAGCTTCACCAGCAGTTATTGAGGCTAAATCCACATCTGTTGTTAATCCAGGGTTACTTACTGTAATTGGATTTAAACAAGAAGAGGCTGTACTACCTTTTTCACACAATTCTAATTTAGTGACAGAAATTTTATAAACAGTTGCTTCACCTGTTCCCTTTGCAGCGTAAGAAATATTCATTCCTAAAGCAAAAATGCATATAAATATAAAAGTTTTTAAAAATATTTTTATCATAAATAATTATTGTTTCGTCATTATTATTGAACCTTGTATTTCCATTACCATTTTATTTCTTCTTCTAACTTTTTCTTTTAATTTTTGTTCCATGTTGCTTTTTTCATACATGTCATTTGATAAGCCATCAGACATCACCATAGATTTTTCTTTTGGTGGATAAATATAATTAATACTTAAAGAAGTTTCATCATCTACACTATTTAGTGAAGATTTGTCTAAACTTGCAACAACTTCTATTGAGTTTGTTACATCTAGTTCTAGAGAATAAATATTACCTTTTTGATTAGAAGATCCTTTTTCAGCTTCCCATTTATAACCATTATAATTAATTCTAGCCCATGGTGCTCTTGGAATTTGAGATGTTAAGTTAAAATCCCAACCAGATAAAACTTGCTCTCTATCACCATTAACAACTTCAGAGTTTGAAATTTTTGTATAGCTATTTGCAGTTAAGTCTAAAATCGAGCCTTTAGCTTCAATACCAAGGCCCAATCTGTCTTGACCATCTGTTAAATCTCTATCGTAGAAAGTATTTGCGCCAAACATAAAATTTTTATCTTCAGATAGTTTTCTATAACCTAAGCCTATGTTTCCAATAATTCTTCCAGAGCTATTTATCTCTTGGTTCATTAAGCTAAATTGAGTAAAAAAGTTAGAATTATCTGTGGCTTCAATATCTCTTACCCCTAATATTGAGAAGTTAAGCTGATCCTCATCACCATCATTATAATCTAAAGATACTTCAGTAATTCCTTCACCTGGGATTAAATTTGATATTTTTTCTGATACTTTATTTAAAGCTTGAGAGGCTACATCTGCATTAGCTACAGTTGTGATTATTAAACAGAGTGATGTTAAAAATATTTTTATAAATTTCATTACAAATAAAATATAAAAATAAAAAATAATTGATATTAAAAAAAAACCTAATTTAGGTTTTATAAACCTAAAATGGGTTTTAGAACTATTATTAATCCTTAAAATTTAGAACTGCGTCTAATGTACCATTTTTTTTTAGATTTTTTAGAAATTTTGAAAGAGTTTTCAATTCAATTTCAGCAAAAGGTTTCATTAGCTCTTCAGATTTGTTTGTTGGTAAAAGACCTATTGAGGATGAATGATTTATTAATTTTTTTTTTTTTAAAATTTCTATTTTTCTTCTAACGGTTTCTTTTGGTAAATTTAAAATATTTGCTACAGCATAAATTGTTAACTTACGTACCATATAAAACTCCTCTATTTCTGATGTTCTTAAATTTTCCCATACAGCTTCCCAATCTGATCTTAACTTATCACTATGTTTTAAATAATGGCCCCCCATAACAGAAAGTATCATGAAAGAATCGTAATCAATTCCTACCATCTTTTTTAATTGTTGGAATTGTTCAGTTCGAAAATTTATTAAATGATATAAAATTTCACTATAAGCAGCTACTTTTTTTATCATTTAATAGTTATTCAGGATTACTAGTAAGAGTTTTAATTTCTAAAATGTTTTCGTTAGGATCTTTTACAAAAAAAGTTTCTTGCTCATACTTTGTACCTTTAAATCTTAAATATGGCTCATCATAATATTTTGTATTGTTGTCTGTTAATCTCTTTTTTAATGAATTAAAATTTTCTCTAGATAAATGCACACCGAAATGAGGAACAGAAACGTTACCCATATCAACATCGTGTCTTTCGCTTTCAAGCTTATGCTCACTTGCGTGAAGAGTTAATTCATTTCCCCAAAAATCTACATCTGCCCATTCTTGGGCTGAGTTATCTAATCGACACCCTAATATTTCACTGTAAAAATGTTTTGCTTTCTCTAAATCGCCACAAGGTATTGCTAAATGAAAGCAATTTGTGTTTTTGTACATAAGTTTCTCCTCTTTAAATTCGTTATATAATGACTATATAGTCCAATATAAAATTTTAATCAATATATGCTAAAACATGAATGATTTTTTACAATCTATAATTGATAGAGATCCTGCGGCAAAATCTAAGTTAAGTTTAATTATAACTTACCCAGGTGTTAAAGCAGTTTTTTTTCATAGAATTGCTAATTTTTTTCACCTTGCTAAGTTTCATTTGGTTGCAAGAATAATTTCACAACTATCAAGATTTTTAACTGGAATTGAAATTCACCCTGGTGCTAAGATTGGAAGAAATTTATTTATTGATCATGGTATGGGTGTTGTAATTGGTGAAACTTCTGAAATTGGAAATAATGTAACTATTTATCATATGGCAACATTAGGTGGTATTGCTCCAAGTATTAATTCAAATAATCAAAGAGAAGTTAAAAGACATCCAACATTAAGTGATTGTGTGGTTGTTGGTTCAGGCGCACAAATCTTAGGACCTGTAATGATTGGTACTCATGCTAAAATTGGAGCAAATGCTGTAGTTACTAAAGATGTTCCTGAAAACGCAGTAATGGTTGGAATACCCGCTAAAAATGTTGGAACAGCAACTGAAGAATTTAAACCTTATGCTGTAGAAGAGGCGGATAAAGACACTTCAAACTAATGAAAAATATTCAAGACAACTTTATTTCTGGAATTGGTAATACTCCTTTAATCAAACTTAGAGCTGCATCAGAAATTACTGGATGCAATATTTTTGGTAAAGCTGAATTTATGAACCCCGGTGGCTCTGTAAAAGATAGAGCGGCACTTGCTTTAATTAAAGATGCTGAGAGTAAAAAACTAATTTCCAAAGGTGGAACAATAGTTGAAGGTACAGCTGGAAATACCGGTATAGGCTTATGTCTACTTGGTAACTCACTTGGATATAAAACAATCATTGTAATGAATGATAACCAAACCCAAGAAAAAAAAGATCTTCTTAGAAATATTGGTGCTGACTTAAGATTAGTTCCTGCAAAACCTTATAAAGATGATGCAAATTTTGTAAAAGTTGCAGCAAAGCTTGCTGATGAATTAAGACCATTAAATAACAATGGAGTTGTTTGGGCCAATCAGTTTGACAATGTTGCTAATGCTAAAGGTCATTATGAAACAACAGGTAAAGAAATTTGGGAACAAACTGAAGGTAAGGTTGATGGCTTTGTATGTTCATCTGGAACAGGTGGGACAATTTCAGGAGTAAGTAACGCTCTTAAAGAAATGAATAAAGATATAAAAATATTTTTATCTGATCCAAAAGGTTCTGCTCTTTATAATTATATAAAAAATGGTGAATTAAAATCTGAAGGTGGATCAATTACAGAAGGAATTGGCTCAAGCAGAGTAACGAAAAATTTTGAAAATGCTAAAATTGATGATGCCTATTCTATTGATGATCATGAAGCACTTCCTATACTTTATGATTTAATAGAAAATGAAGGATTAAGCCTTGGTACTAGTTGTGGAATTAATATTGCTGGAGCGATTAGAATGGGTAAAGAATTAGGTCCTGGAAAAACTATTGTTACAATTCTTTGTGATAAAAGTGAAAAGTACGCTACCAAAATGTTTAATAAAAAATTCCTAGAAGAAAAAGGTTTACCCTTCCCTAATTGGCTTTAATACATATAGATTTTATCTGCCAATCCATAACAAAGAACTGCACTAATAATTGTAAAAACTAAAGGAGCAATTATAGCTTCATTAGAGTCATTTCTCATGCCTGTTTTATCAATCTTAATTGAGTAAGTATTAACAATTAATACACAAAGGTTTTGTACAAAAACTAAATTAAAAAATGCCCACGTTCCTTCAACACCATTTGGTCTAATAAACATAACATATAGGGCCATCAAAAAAGAACCTAGAAATATTGCACCTGTCATACGCATGATGGTTGCAGCTGTTTCATCAATTTGAAATTTTTCTCTATATCTTTTGTTATCAATAATCATTTGATAAGCATAAAAACCCAAGCCTAAAAAATGAATTGAGAATAAAATTAAGTAAAAAATACCATTAAATTTTTCAATCATAAGTTTAGTAATTAATTAGAACTATAATACAGGATTTTTATAAAATGATTATAGGCTTTATGAGCACAGTAATTTTATACAAGAAATAGTTGTATAAATTTTTTGCATACCTGGTGACAATAAATACCATTTTAAAATAAATCAGAATTTATTAACTTAGAATAATAACAATTAACAAGTGAGATTAATATAATGCAAGCAATATACACAAGAACAATGAGAGTTAAAGACGACATGCTAGGTAAAGCAATGGAGATTGGCAAAGGTTTAGCAAAGGTAAGAAAAAAATATTATCCTAAACACCAAATCTATTTTTCTTTTCAAATTGGCGGCGATCCAAGAACAATTAGAGAAACTATAGTTGGCACAATGTTTGAAGATGATAATTTTGAACAAGATGCAAAAATGTCAGCTGATAAAAAATATCAAAGTCTTCAAAAACAATTAAAGAAAGTTGCAGTTGAAGGAACTATTGAAGATGAAATCAGAGTCATCTTTAGTGAATAAATAGATAAAAAGGAGATAAAAAATGAATGCAAAAGATACAGTAAGTAAAGGTTACGATTGTTTTAATAAAGGAGACATGGAAACATTTTTTAATGAACTAATTCATGATGATTGTGTGTGGACACTTCCTGGTTTACCTGGAAAACATCCATTATCAGGAGTGCATAAAGGCAAGCAAGCTATGATAGAGGGATTTTCAAAAATTCCAACATTGTGGGAAAACTTCCAAGTAACTCCTCTTGATATGATCAGTGAAGGCAATAAAGTATTTGTAAGATGTAGTGGGAAAGCAACAGGTATGGATACAATTTTTGGACATTATTATGAGGTTACAGATGATGGCAAGATATCTGTTATGACAACTTATGATGATACTTTAACTGCTTTCAACTCAATGAAAAAATAAACAAAAAGGAAATAACACATGAAAAACTACATAGTAACACATACGTTTAAATCAAAAGAAGCTAAAGCTAAAATGATGGAAGTTACAAGTTCAATGTCGATGGAAGATATGACCAAAGCAATGACAAGTGACAATGCAAAATGTCAAATGAGCTGGAACACACCAGGTGATAACTTAACAATGTTTTGCTGGTGGAAAGGTGCTGATCCAGACGCAATTAATAAACAATTAGAGTCTATGAATGATTTCTATGAACCTCATAAATTTGTTGAGTGTACTGATGATGTTATAGATTTTAACGCTAAATAAACAAAAAGGACATAAGAGATGAATAGAATAATATTAATAATTGTTAATATATTTTTTTCGTCAACTGTTTATGCAGATATGAGTGATGTTAATAAATCTAAAGCTTGGGACTGTAGTGGTATCTACTTGTCTAATTACTTTTTGCCAGTAGGTGAAACTTTTGAATACAATATGAAGGAAAAATCTATGTCCTCGGTAAAAGTTTTAAAAGAGTATGCTCTAGAGATAGGTATACCTGAAAAAGAGTGGGATCAAGGAGTTAATAAGGCTGCTGATAAACATTATGGGTCTAAGTTTGACGAAGCAAAAACTGAAGAGTGTCATAATTTTTTAGAAGGACTTATTCCTAACGGTAAAGAACGAGTAAACAAAGTAGTATTATATTAATAACAAATAAGGAGTGGAAATGGCATCAGTAGAAGTTAAAAGTTTTGATCATCCAGACGAATCTAATTCGAATTTTAATAATGCACAAATCGACACTGTTAAAGTAGGAGATCAAAGAGTGATGAGATTAAAGTTACAACCTGGTTGGAAATGGTCAAAAGATATTAAACCTACCGTTGGTACAGATAGTTGCAAAGCAAAACATATAGGTGTGATCGTTTCAGGTGCAGTGTGCGCCAAACACGATGATGGAACAGAGGTAACTTATAAAGCTGGTGATGCATATTCAATAGATCCTGGTCATGATGGATGGGTAGTTGGGAATGAGCCAGTAGAAGTTTATGAGTTTCATGGAAAATGGGGTGAATAAAAAATAATAGCAATTAAATATGAGGAGATAAAAATGATACCAAAAATAGTAAATGTAACTGAAATTTTTATTAAAATACCAAAAATTTTATTAATATTTATATTCTTTTTATTCTCAAACATATCCTTGGCTTCAGATGATAAACCAGGAAGGTTTTTTGAAGACCAACCTGATGTAACTGATGATTATCAAATTCACTTTAATTATCTTATTTCTTCAGATGGTGAAGATCGAGAATGGGATATCAATGGAAAAATGGAAAAAATACTTTTAAAAGTTAATAAAGTTATGGCTAAAGCAACTGCGGCTAATAAAAAAGGTGATGGTATTGCAAGAAAATATAAGTTTGATTATAGAAAAGACGGCAAACTAGACATTACATTTGTTAGATTGGATATGAAAAAAAAGGACCTTCATAAATACGCCAACAATGACATTGTTCCTTTTTTATATAAAAAAAAAGGAATGAAAAATATTAAAAAAATCTATTTTAACTACGCTGATATGAATAATGTTGATGGTGGAGAAGCTGGTATAGGTTTTGGGTCGCTATATCTAAAAAATAAATCTGTAAGAAGTAATGAAAGAAAATTATTAATTACATTACATGAGTTGTTGCATACTCAAGGTATGGGTTATAATTGCATACCAGGAATGAAAAGTGGAGATACTCACTATAATTCAAAACCTGGATATATGTTAGAATCTGGGAAAAAAATAGGCCCCATATATGCTCATGATGTTGACGGGTGTCCACAAATGATGGACTCTGTTTATTTAACACCAACTAGGTCAGATCCGTGGGATCCCTATAAACACAGCTGTCTATTTCAATTAGGTAAGTACGACCATAAAAAAATAAGAAGAGTTTTAGATATGATGAAAACAATGAGTGAAAAAAAGATGTCTTACAAAACTAGATTTAGCTCAAGTTGTAAAATTAGAGATTGGAATCGTGTTAAAGGTCAAAAAGGTTTTTATGTTTTTGGTAGAGATGAAAATATTGCAGCTGCAATTAAGTGAGTAGCTTAATTATCTGCTTAAAAAATAGAAAGGATAAATATGAAACTATTAGTTCAATCAATACAAGGACCTGAAAACGCTGTGAATGGTGTATTCCCACTTATGATTGCATCACAAGCAGCTGAAGCAGGACATGAGGTAAGTATATTTTTAGCTGGAAATGCTGTCTCTCTAATGAAAACTGAAATAGTAGAAAATATGTCAGCTATTGGTGTAGGAAAATTAAGTGATCACATAAAAGTTCTAAAAGATAAAAGAGTTAAAATTCATTTGTCTGCAGGAAATTGTAAAGCAAGAGGTATTACCGAAGATGATGTTAAAGATAAGAATGGAGTTATGTCAGGACCTCCAGGATTATTAAAACTTGTAGAAGAAGCTGAGAAAGTTCTGTCATACTAAATTAATAAACAATAAACAAAAAGGAGATAAGAAATGGAAAAAGAAATGTTAGTAGTAGCTAAGTTCAAAGAAGGAGAAGGTAAATTTGAAAAATTTATGGGATTTATGCAATCTCCAGAAGGATTAGCTGAAAGATCAAAAGTAGCTGTGGTAGAAAAAACTATGGCGTCTGTAACACCTGATAAAAGTGCAGTGATGTTTAAAATATTTTGTACTGATGAAGCTGCTTTAATTAAGTTTATTGAAGGTACAGAAGTATCTAAGCCTATCATGGATGAGGTTATGGGTAGTTACATGATCTACGATTTAACTAAAGTTAAAGAAGGATAAAAATGTCGATATTAGCAAAATATAATGCTGCAATGGAAGCTAAAGATGAAGCTGCTATGAATGAACTTCTACATGATGATTATAAGTTTACGATGCATGCGTCAGGCAATGTTTTAGGTAAAGCAGATGTAATCAAATGGGCAATGAGTGGTGACATTAAAAGAGATAAAGTTAGAGTTCTTTTTGAGAATGATGAAATTGGTGTTGAGCATGGATTTGTTACATTTAATGATGGAAATACAGAAGCAGTAATGGCTGTATTTAAGTATCAAGATGGAAAAATGATTTCTCTTGAAACAGGCGCAACCAAGATACCTAAATAATTATATATATTTAGCGAGATTTCATTTAATGTTATCAAATGAGTCTCGCTACATCATATGGCTTTTTAATCTTAGCAGTTATTCTAGGAGTAACTTCAAATAGCTTTGCAAAAAGTGCAGAAGGTTTTACCCTTCTTTTTCCAAGTATTATTACTGGAATTACAATCGTTTTATGTATGTATGCATTATCTATGGTGATGAAAAATATCCCAATGGGAATAACTTATGCATCATTTGCAGGATTAACAATTATTTCAACTGTAGTTGTTGGTATAATTAGATTTAATCAAATGCCAAATCTTTATTCAATGATTGGTTTGGGTTTAATTATAATAGGTGTATTAATGGTTAACTTGTTAGGAAATAATTAATTATGATTTCAAAAAAATATTCGCAACACTTGTTTATGATTTTTATGTCATTTGGAATGAGTGTTATAATGAGTGGAGTAGTTACTGCGGTAAATACCGGTGTTGGTGATGGTTTTTTAGAAAGATATTTTAGCTCTTGGTTATTTGCCTTTCCAGTTGCTTTATTTGCAGCATTTACTATGGCTCCAATAATGAGACCTCTTGTTAATAAGATTGCATCAAAAGATTAATTTAATTAAAAATTATAAAACTTTTTTACGGAAGAAAATATTGTAAGGAGGGTTCTTAAATTATCGAAATACTATTACTTTGCTAGGTTGTATACAATTGATTTATTTTGCATAAAGTAAAATAAATGTTTTGAATATAATTTTTAAAAATGATATCCTCTAAATATCAATAAAGGAGGATGATTATGAACTTATCACCACCTGACACATAACTGGTGTGATTTAATAATCAAAGACTTAATACGACAAAAGAAAATAAAAATCTATTATTATAGATTTTAGCGTAAACCGCTGACTTACAGGGGAACTCTTTTGGAGTTTACCGAAAGGGTGACCCCCTTAAAAGATCAGTTAAAAATATTAGGCAGAACATGATTGCCTTCATCATCTAAAATAATATCAAATTCATCAACTACATTAGAAATATCTAGTGTTGAATATAAATGTGGAAACATAGTTCCGTCTGATGCTTGTTCCCAAACTAGATGATCTAATTTTAAAGTATCAACCTTTAATAAAACTAAATCTTTTTGATTTTTGTAAAATTTTTTAAGAGTTCCCACAACTTGATCATCACCTGAAAAATGAATGTAACCATCTTCTAAATCTTTTTTAGAACCCGTTAATTGACCTTTACTCTTAACTTCTTGCCACTCAGATTTACTACATATTTTATAAACAAACTTAAAGTTCATTCAAAATTTATATTATTCAGTTGGGATATTGACAATAAGAAACTTCCCTTTTTCAAGGGAAGCTAATATTAACTATCTAATAGAGAGAGAAGATAATGTTAATTTTTAAATTCTATGCGCTCCTTATAGACAGCAAATTTCAATATTAAAATGACTTATTGTCACTACAGTAATGCAAATATTGAATATCTTATTTTATCTGTTCACTTAATGAACGTTTTACCAGGATGAGTTTGGTCGGCCTAGAAACTCTATTTCCTCAGGAGTAGATTTTCTATCTAACACTATGTTTCGATGAGGATATCTGTGAAATTTCTTAATTGCTAATGTGTGATCTTTCCAAAATTTTTTTATAGAAACTAAATCTGGATTATCTTTTAAGTATTTATCTAGTAAATAGTAGGCCATATCATGGTCTGTTATCTCCTCACTGTGAATGAGTGGTAGTAACATAAAAAATCGTTGGTCCTGGTCCATGTCATCTAAAAATCCAGCATAAACAGAATCGTTAACTATTAATCTTGCTTTATGATCTTGGTTAAAAGCTTTTGGTTCATCTCTAAACATGTTTCTTGAAAATTGATCAAATAAAATAATTAGAGCTAAAGAACCAAGGGGGCTATCTTGCCAATCATCATACTCATTTATGCTTGCTAGCTCATAATCTTTTAAAAAATTCTTTTTTATTAATGCATCAAAGTCTTTATGTTTTTGAAACCTTTTTTTTGCTGGAGTTTCTTTAAACCAAAAATCTAATATTTTTTTAGCTCTTGTATGCATTTATTTTGAAATAGGTTTTAAAAGTTTAAGCATTTTATTATGAATAGATTGATTAGCTGAAACTAAAATATTTCCAGCATTAACTGCATCTCTATTATTCCAAGTTGTAACAATTCCTCCTGAAGCTTTTATAATTGGCATCAATGGGTGAATATCCCAAATTTTATTATTAGCTTGAAAAACAACATCAATTTTTCCCTCACATAAATGGGAGTAACTTAATGCGTCTGCAGTTGGAAATTGCATTAACTTTAAAACTTTTGGAATTCTCATTTGTTGTTTAAGAGAGACTGCTCCGTGAAATGCTCCTGATAATTTTATCTGACTAAATAGTATTTTTTTTGAAACAGAAATTTTTCTTTTTTTACCTTTCTCAAAAACAAAAGAATTTTTATTATCAAAGTTTAAATAGTATTTATTTAATATTGGAAAATTTGCTAAACCCACAACTGGCATACCTTTAAAATTAAGAGATATTAAATTACTCCACGTTGGATTACCTATTACAAATGATCTTGTTCCATCAATAGGATCTATGACCCATGTATAATCACTAGTTGATTTTTTATGACCAAATTCTTCACCTATAACTTGATGACTTGGAAATTTTTTTTTAATCTTCAATCTAATAAATTTTTCAAATGCTTTGTCAGATGTTGTAACAGGATCATACCCTTCACCTTTTAGCTTGTTAGATATCGCAAAAGTTTTACTGAGTTTTGAATAATAAAATTTATTTAAGTCTTTGGCTAGAGTGTTTAAAAAGTTAGAATATAATTTGTAATCCTTCTTGTTCAATAAATTCATAATATTATATTTTCAATTTGTTTTTCAGCTTCTTTAATTGATTTTTCATAATCTAACGCCATTTGATCAGCACTTATTACTTCAACTTTTTCAATTCCAAAGAAATTTAATATAAATTTTAACCATGGGGTTAAAAAATCCTCTGAGCTATTTAATTTAGTTCCACCTGAAGTAATTACTAAATAAGCTTGTTTATTTTTAAGTAATCCCTCTCTTCTTCCATTAGGTTTAAATCTGAAAGTCTCACCAATTCTTGCCGCTAGGTCACACCAAGCTTTAAGAGTTGCTGGAGGGCCATAATTATAAATTGGCGCTGAAATTATAATGATATCGCTTTCTTTTAATTCACTTACAAGTTTATCTGATAGTTCAAACATTTTTTTATGCTCTTCAGTTTGGTCTTTTTCTGCAATCTTCATTCCAGACTCAGTTAAGCCACTAACAAAAAGCATATCGTCATCTAAATCTCTATAAATTACTTCATCACCTGGTTTTTTGATTTTATCTAATAATTTCTTTGCTAAAGCTCTAGAACTTGATCCTTCTTTTCTTGCACTTGAATCAATTTGGTAAATTTTCATAAGTATAGATTGTTATTAACCTATTAACCGAAGTTTTGCAAAAAGGGTAAATAGTTTAGAATATAGTAACCTAAAATTTGCAATTGGTTTGTTAAAATTAGAACCCCAGTTATTAAAAGTATTACCCCACCACCCTTTGTGACTAAATTAATATTTTTTTTAAAGTTTTTAGAAAACATCAAAAATCTTTGCATTAGATAACCTGATAAAATAAAAGGTATTGCCAACCCAAGTGAATAAAAGCTAAGTAATATTATAGCTTTAAATACTGTTTCTTCTGTAGAGGCTAGTGCAAGAATTGACCCCAAAATTGGACCAATACAAGGTGTCCATCCAAAACCAAAAGCCATACCAATAATAAATGAAAACCAAATATTATTATTTTTTTTGGTATAAATCTTTTTTTCAAAATTTAAAAAATTAATGTTTATGATTCCAATTAATTGTAGAGAAAATATAATAATAATTAAACCAGCGATTATTCTTAACGTTTCTGAATTTTGTAACAATACTTGTCCCAAGTAAGAGGCAGCTGCCCCAAATATAATAAAAACAAAAGAAAAACCTAAAGTAAATAATATTAATGGTACCAAATTAATTTTTTTATTTGCAAGTAATTCATCTAAAGATGCTCCTGAAATATAAGAAATATAACCTGGTATTAAAGGTAAGACACAAGGAGATAAAAAACTAATCAACCCAGCTCCGAATGCAATTAATAACTCAATCATTCTAGCCTGTATTCTTCATTGCTGCTGATATACCAGCTATTGAAGTCATCAACGAGTCATTTAGATATTTTTTGTTCTCGGCACTTAATTTTTGTGTTGAAATTTTTTTCATAACTATCGCTTGTATAATATGTAATACCTCAGAATAAATATTTCTAATTATTACAGAAGATCTAAATACTTTTCTTTGTTTTAAAATTTCTACTGGTGTTATCATTTTGTTTAATTTTTTTAAATCATGAAATTGTGATCTTAGTTTTTTACCAACTAATTTAAGTTTTATATCAGCTAATTTATCTTCATAAACTTTAGAAATTTCAGGGTCCACTTTAGTTATCACCATATCCAACATATCCATTGTAGAGTAAAAAAAAGGCCAATTTTTTTCCATATCTATTAAAGTTTTCTTAAAATATTTTGTTGATGAGTATTTTAATGCTTCAGGAGTACCAAGCCATGCAGGTAAGAATAATCTTATCTGAGTCCAAGCAAATACCCACGGTATTGCTCTTAGACTTTTAATGTTGTCTACATTTTTTCTTTTCGATGGTCTTGATCCAATTGATAATTTTCCTAAAGCTTTGTGTGGCGTTACAGTTTTAAAATATCTTATAAAATCAGATTTTTCATTAATATTTCCTCTATAAGATTCCATAGAAATTTTTGACATTTTTTCAATTATTTTTTTCCATTCAATTTTAGGTTCTGGTGGTGGTTTTAAAGTTGCTTGAACTACTGCACCAATGTAACTACATAGATTATATTTTGCTAAAGGTTCATAACCATATTTTTGTTGAATAACTTCACCTTGATCTGTAATTCTTATTTTTCCGTTAACAGATCCTGGTGGTTGTGATCTTAAGGTTGCTTGAATTGGACCTCCACCACGTCCAGCTGAGCCACCCCTTCCATGAAAAAAAGTAATGTCAATTTTATGTTTTTTTGCTAATTTTAAAATCTCTTCTTGAAGTTTATACTGATGCCAACTTGCAGATAATTTACCTGCATCCTTACTAGAGTCAGAATATCCAATCATAATTTCTTGCTTATAATTGATTGATTTTCTGTACCAAGATAATGAAAAAAGTTTAGTCATTATCGATTTAGCATTTTTTAAATCATCTAATGTTTCAAAAAGAGGTACTACTCTTAGTTTATTCTTTATTTTAGTTTCCTTTTGAAGGTATGCTACAGACAATATATCTGATGCTACAGATGTCATAGAAATTACATATGCACCCATACATTCCATAGGCTGTTCAGCAAGCATTCTAAAAGTAGTCCACACTTCTTTATTTTCTTTGTTTCTAAATTGATAATTATTTATTATATTTTTTTTATTTTTAATTTGTGTTGACAAAAAATCTATCTTCTTGTCTTCACTCCATTTTAGGTAATTAGATTTATATTTTTTTTTTATAATTTCAGATATTAATTGTGAGTGTCTAGAGGATTCTTGTCTTATATCTAATTTTGCTAAATTAATCCCAAAACATTTTGCTCTTCTCATTAAATCTAGTAAATCACCACTAGCGATATTCTCACTTTGATTTTGCTCTAAAGATTCCCGCACAATTCTTAATGGTGCTAAGATTTCCTCTTTAGTTGATAAAAGTTTTTTTTCTTTTAATGGTTTTTTATTTACAAGGTGTTCTTTAATTAAGATATGAGTTTTCCTCATCTTATCTCTTAATGGTCTTAAAAAAACTCTATATGGATCAAAAACTTTACCAGTTTTTTTTAATATTTTTTTAGAACACTTTGACATGGATAATGATCGAAGTAACTTGGTTAACTGTTTTTCATATAGTTTTGCAGCCTCCCACCTTGATAACAACACAACCTCTTTTGTAACCATAGCTGTTACATTTGGATTGCCATCTCTATCACCACCCATCCATGAACCAAATTCAATTGGATTAAAATTTTTTGGTAAGCCTTTACCCATATTTTTTACAAAAATATCATTTAACCTTCTATAAACCTTGGGTATCGTTTCCCAAAGACTATCCTCTATAACTGCCAACCCCCATCTTGCCTCATCAGAAGGTGTTGGCTTGAATCTTTTAAGTTCATCTGTATTCCATATTATTGTGACTTCATCGTATAATTTTTTATCTAAAATCTTTATTTTTGATGGGTATTTTTTTAGTAAATCTCTTTGTTCTAAAATTTCTACAATTCTATGATATTTTTGTATCAAAGTTCTTCTTTTAACCTCTGTTGGATGTGCAGTTAAAACAACTCCAATATTTAAGTTTTTTGCAAGATCATAAATTTTACTATTAGGTATCTTTTTATTTTTAAAAAGTTCTTCAAATATTTCTTCAATAAAAATATTTTTGTTTTTTGGGTCTTTCTGGTTATTTTCATATTCATCAAGATTTCTTGAAGCATCAATTGATTCAGATAAATTTATAAAATTCATAAAATGATTAAATGCTCTTGATAACTTAAATGTATTAATTGGGCTTATGCCATTGATTTTTTTTATAATATTCTTAAAGGGATCTTTTGGGCTTTTATTAAAATTATTTGCTTTAGATAATAATCTTGTGTCTTCTACTAATTGAAAAAATTTTTTACCCTCCTGTTTTTTTATAACCCTGCCTAAAATATCGCCTAGATATCTAACATCATCTCTTAAGGATTTTGTAGGAATTCTTTCATAATAAAGATCTCTTTTTATCATAACTACATAGTATTCATTCTAGCACAATTTTTGAATTTTGCGTTCCAAGATTTTCAACCGCTAGACTCATCTCATCATTTTCTTTGAGAAATACAGGAGGATTCATTCCAAGGCCCACTCCTGGGGGAGTGCCCGTTGTAACTATATCGCCAGGCATTAATGTTATAAAACTTGTAATATGAGCTACCAAAAAGTTAAAATTAAAAATCATTTGGTTGGTGTTACCTGTTTGATGTCTATTACCATTAACATCTAGTGTTAAGTTCAAATTATTAACATCTTTGATTTCATCTTTGGTCACTAAATAAGGTCCTAAGGGTCCAAATGTATCACCAGATTTACCTTTAACCCACTGACCCCCTTTTTCTTTTTGCCATTCACGTTCACTGATATCGTTACAAATACAGTATCCAAAAATATAATCTTGTGCATCTTTTTCTAAAACTCTTTTTGCTTTTTTTCCTATAACAAAAGCAATTTCAACTTCGTGATCTAATTTTTTTGAAGTTTTGGGTATAATAACATTGTCATTTGGTCCAACTATAGAATGAACTGACTTATTGAATAGAACTGGGTTCTCAGGTGTTTTTGCACCTGTTTCTTTTGCATGTTCAACATAATTTAAACCGATTGCAAAAAAATTTCCTGGTTTAGAAATACAAGACCCTATCCTTTCATTTTGACTTATCTCTTCCAAATTCTTCAAATCTATTTCTTTAATTTTATCCAAAGTTTCAAAATTAATACTTTCAGGATTTAAATCTTTAATAACTGAAGATAAATTTCTATATTTCCCTTCATTATCTAATGCTACAGGAATTTCTTGTCCTATTTTTCCAATTCTTAAAAATTTCATTTTTTATTTATTTTTTCAATTGCATTATATAAAGAGCTATGATCAGTATTACCATGTCCATCTGCTACTAGATCTTTATACATTTCTTTAATTAAACTAGAAATAGGCAAATGAGTATCAACAGCCTTTCCAGCATTAATGATATTAGTCATATCTTTTAATTGCGTTGTAGTTTTTCCTTTTGGTGAGAAATTTTTACCAATCATTCTTTTTCCATGAGTTTGTAATATTTTACTATCAGCCCATCCTCCTGATAAGGCTTCAATCATTTTACTTGGATTAGTTCCAGATTTTTCGCATAAAGTAACTGCTTCTGCTACAGCTCCAATAGTAACACCTACAATTATTTGATTTGCTAGTTTTGAAATTTGACCAGATGTGACTGGGCCTACTAATGTTGGGTTGCCTAATATTTTAAGAAGATCATAACATTCTTTAAATGTTTTTTCATCACCACCCACCATGATAGCTAAAGAAGCCTCTTCTGCTCCAATTGTTCCTCCAGATACAGGTGCATCTAGATAATTAATATTCTTTTCTTTTAAAATCACAGCATATTTTTTTGTAATAATGGGATTGACAGAACTCATATCAATTACTGTGGCACTTTCTTTAATGTTAGATATAAATTCATCACTACCCATTACTTTCTCTACCGCAGCATCATCTGTAAGCATCGTGATAACTACATCGGAATTTGTAACAACACTTTTGATAGATGTAGATATTTCTGCTCCAAATTCTTTTAATCTATCTGCTTTGTCTTGAGATCTATTATAAGCTTTTAAATTATAACCTGATTTAAGAAGGTTTTTTGCCATGGGAAACCCCATAAGACCAATTCCAATAAAAGCAATATTCTTCATATAACTTATATATAACCTATACTATTTTCTTAACTACGCTTAATCACTTTATAATTATTATTATATCTTAAAGGATTTTGGCTTAATTCCCTTAATATTTGTTTTTATCTTAAATAAAGAGCCTGAAAATTTATATTTTTTAATTTCATTTTTATTCATACCTTTTAAGGCAGTTGATACAAAAATATCATTATTATTTAATCCACCAAAAATACAATTTGTGATATTTTTTGCTGGTAAGTCAATTTTATGAATTTTTTTACCTTTTAAATTATAAATAGAAATACACGCTCCACCAAAATGACAAACCCAAATATTTTTTTTTGAGTCAATCGTCATTCCATCAGGTGAGCCATCCTTTTTAGAGAATTTTAAAAATTTTGTTTTTTTAACTATTTTATATTTTTTATTTATTTTAATTTTATAAATTGTTTTACTGCGACTATCAGTGTGTAAAAAATTTTCCGCATCTATAAACGCCGGTCCATTTGTAATGTAATATTTTGTATCCACTTTATGAATATTAAGTTTTTTGTCTAAACAATATAAAGATCCATTTTTAATGGATCTCTCAGGGTTATCCATAGTTCCAAACCACAGTCTACCTTTAGGGTCTATCTTTCCATCATTTATTCTATTTAGAGGTATATCTTCTTCAATTGGAATGGATCTAATGGTTTCTTTATTTTTAAGATTAATAATTCTAAGCTCTGATTGCAAACCAAGTACAAAAATATCTTTTTTAATATGAGCAAGAAATCCAATTTCTTTATCTACTCTAATAATTCTTTTTTTATTAGTTTTTATATTTAAAGTTAAAATTTTTTTTTTCTTGATATCAACAAAGTAAATTGAATTGTGTGATGGCACCCATAGAGTGCCCTCACCTAATATTGTTTTTGAATTCCATATAACTTTTGGCTCTGAAGTTATGATATTCAAATTATTCTGCTACAATTTTTGAGTTTTGTTCACCTAGATTATCAATAGATAATCTAATTGAGTCACCTTCTTTTAAAAATACTTGAGGTTTTTTTCCCATGCCCACTCCTGGAGGTGTTCCAGTTGTAATGACGTCACCTGCTTGTAATGTCATAAACTTACTTAAATATGAAACTATAAAAAAAACATTAAATATCATCTTATCTGTATTTCCAGTTTGCATTCTTTGTCCATTAACATCCAAGCTTAAATTAAGACTGTTGATGTTAGAAATTTCATTTTTAGTGACTATATATGGTCCAATAGGTCCATATGTATCATGTGATTTTCCTTTAACCCACTGGCCCATCTTTTTAAGTTGCCACTCTCTTTCACTCACATCGTTTACTAAGCAATATCCAAGAATGTGACTTTCAGCTTCTTTTTCATTAATGTTTTTGGCATCTTTTCCAATAATTATTCCTAATTCAACTTCCCAATCAAGTTCTTTTGAATCTTTTGAAATTTCAATATCATCATTTGGACCATTAATTGAACTAGTTGCTTTCATGAATACAATAGGTTCTGAGGGAGCATCCATACCAGACTCTGCTGCATGGTCAGAGTAATTTAAACCAATTGCCACAAACTTTCCTGGTTTATTAACACATGCACCTATTCTCTCAGAATTTGAAATTTCAGGTAAGCTCTCTAGATCTATACTTTCTAACTTTTTAATAGTTTCAAAATTTACAGTATCTGAATTTAAATCAATGATATGAGAACTTAAATCTCTAATTTTTCCATTTTTATCTAAGGCTGCTGGTTTTTCTTTTCCTTTAACGCCTACTCTTAATAGTTTCATAATTATCCTTTTTTAATTTATTAAATTGAAATTCCACCATCAACAGAAATTGTTGTTCCTGTAGTAAATGTTGCATCGTCTCCAGCTAAATATACTGCTACAGCTGCTATTTCTTCTGCTGTTCCCAATCTTCCCATTGGTTGTCTTGCTATAAAATCTTTCTTAGCTTGTACCGGGTCTGGGCTTTGATTAACTCTGTCTTGCCAAGAAGGTGAAAATACTGTTCCAGGTGCAATAGAATTACATCTAATATTTTGTTTTACAAAATCTGCAGCTATTGATTTAGTTAAGCCAATTACTGCACCTTTTGTAGTTCCATAGACAAATCTATTTGGAAATCCTTTAAGGCTTGAAGCACATGACGAAACATTAATTATGCTGCCACCATTCTGCTTAACCATTAAAGGTAAAATTGCTTTACACATTTGATACATAGATTTAACATTCACATCAAATGAAAAATCCCAATCATTTTCTTTACAATCTAGAATAGTTCCATGGTGAACAAAGCCCACTGCGTTGAATAAAATATCAACTCTATCTACGCTTTTCATAAATTTTAAAATTGCATTATTATCTGTTGAGTCTAGAGTTTGAACTTTAATTTTAGGATATTCTTTATTTAATTCAGCTAAAGTTTTATCATTTAAATCTGTTGCAGTTACATTTGCACCTTCATTATGAAATGCTATAGCAGTTGCTTTGCCAATTCCTTGGCCTGCTGCTGTTACAATAATATTTTTTTCCTCTAATCTATTGCTCATATCTTTCCTTTTTTAATGTGAATGCCTGGGCATTCCTTTTGTGTTTGTTATATCTAAATATAAAGTTTCCGTCTCTAAGCAAGCACCAGTTTCTAATTGACCCACCATTTTTCTTGAGATTTCTTGCCATGGTGTTTGGTTTGTTAATACTGGGACCTTTGTGTTCTTTTTTCTATCAGCAATCTCTGTCTCTGATATTAATAAATCTATTCTTCTATTATTAAGATCTATCTTAATTTTATCACCTGTTTGAACTATTAATAAATCCCCACCAATAGCTGATTCTGGTGAAACATTAAGTATAGATGGGCTTTCTGAAGTACCACTTTGTCTGCCATCTCCTAATGTAGGAAGAGTATTAATGCCTTTTTTCAATAATCTATCTGGTGGCTGCATATTTACAACTTCAGCAGAACCTGGATAACCTACAGGCCCACAGCCTCTAATCATCAAAATTGAGTTTTCATTTATATTTAACTTTTCGTCATTTATCCTTGAATGATAATCCTCTGGTCCTTCAAATATTACAGCATTAGCTTCAAATACATTTTTATTGCTTGGATCTGATAAATACCTTTTTCTAAACTCATCACTAATAACTGATGTTTTCATAACAGCAGAACTAAAAAAATTACTTCTCATAACAATATAGCCTGCATTTTCTACCAATGGATTTGCAAATGATTTAATAACATCAGTATCAACATCTATTTTAATTTTTAAATTTTCTTCTACAGTTTTTCCAGAAACTGTAAGTACATTTTTATGTAATTTATCATTTTTTAGTAATTCTTGCATAATAGCAGGGACACCTCCTGCTCTATAAAATCTTTCCATTAAGTGTTCTCCAGCTGGCTGACAATTCACAAGTAATGGAATATCGTGACCTAATGTTTGCCAATTTTCTATATCTAATTCTAAACCCATATGTCTTGCTATAGCGGTAAGGTGTGGAGGACAGTTGCTTGATGCACCGATGGCACTTGCAACTAAGATTGCATTTTCAAATGCTTCTTTAGTCATAATTTTTGAAGGGGTTAAATCTTCGTGAACCATATCAACAATTCTTTTTCCTGTTTCAAATGAGATTTGTGATCTTTCCCTATATGGAGCAGGTATAACCGCACAACCTGTTAATGACATTCCCAAAGCTTCTGCTATAGAATTCATAGACGAAGCTGTTCCCATTGTATTACAATGCCCTACACTTGGTGCTGAGGCAGCAACCATATCCATAAATTCATCATATGTAATTTCTCCTTTTGCATGGAGCTTTCTCGCTTCCCAAACAACAGTTCCAGAACCTACTTTTTTTCCTTTATAATTTCCATCAAGCATTGGGCCACCAGATAAAACTATTGCTGGTATATTTACAGTTGCCGCAGCCATTAATGCTGCTGGCGTAGTTTTATCACAACCAGTTGTTAAAATTACTCCATCTATAGGATATCCAAATAAAACTTCTACTAAGGATAAGTAAGATAAATTTCTATCCAAACCTGCTGTAGGTCTCTTGCCTGTTTCTTGAATAGGATGAGTTGGAAATTCAATGGGTATTCCTCCAGCCTGTCTAATCCCATCCTTAATTCTACTACTTAGTTCTAAAAAATGTCTATTACAAGGTGATAGATCACTACCTGATTGTGCAATTCCGATTATAGGCTTTCCAGATTGCAATTCTTGCCTTGTCATACCATAGTTTAAATATCTCTCTAGATATAAAGCTGTAAGAGCTGGATCATTTGGATTATCAAACCACTGTTTACTTCTTAATTCTTTTTTTTTCATATTTGTAAATTGGTTATAACCAACCTTTATCAACTATATAATCTTGATTTGTGCAACCAGATGAAGCATCAGAACCAAAAAATAAAACGGTTTTCGCTATATCTGAAGGCATTAACTTATGTTTTAAGCACTGCTTTTTCATCATATCAGCCTCAGATTCTGGGGTTAACCACTTCTCAATTTGTCGTTCTGTCATCACCCAACCTGGAACAACAGAATTTACCCTTATATTGAATTCACCTAAATCTCTTGCAAATGATCTTGTTAAACCAACAACACCTGATTTTGCAGCAGTATACGCAGCCATTCCACCTTGTCCTATCATCCAAGATACTGAGCCAATATTTACTATAGACCCACCTTTATTTTCAATCATGGATTTTTTAACAGATTGAACTGTAAAAAAATAATGTCTTAAATTAATGTTCATTCTCTCATTCCAAAATTCTTCAGTTACCTCATCAATAGAATGTCTCTCATCATTTGCCGCATTATTTACCAAAACATCAATTGCCCCATTGTCATTAATAATTTTTGATATGGTATTTTGTAAATCTTTTATATTTAGCAGATCACATTTTATAAAAGTTGGAATGGAAAACTCTTTATTTTTACATTCTATTATTAATTTATTTGATGCTTCTACATTTATATCTATAAAATATACTTCTGAACCTTGCTCACAAAAGTGTTCAACTATAGAGGCGCCAATACCTGAGCCACCACCAGTAATGAAAACTCTTTTATCTTTTAAATCTTTATAAATAGCTGACATTTTATATTCTATTTTTTGTATCTTTATCAAATAAAGAAATTTGCGACATATCAATATTTAATTTTAAATCTTTATTTATATTAATATCCAACGTAGATGCAAATTTACCAAGTACTTGTTGACCAAAGTAATCAAATGTTACAATTTGTTCATGACCTGTATATTCTAATAGTTCTGATTTTAAACTAATCTCAAAACAATCAGTATTAATTTTTTCAAAATAAATATGCTCTGGTCTAATTCCTAGGTAAGCTGATACTTCATTACCATCAAATTTATTTTTAAAAGAATAGTTCCCAACCGATATTTTAGTACTATCATTTGAACCATTCGGCATAAAAACAATATCATTATTATCTTTTGTTAACTTTCCTTCAATTAAGTTCATTGATGGAGATCCAATAAAATCTGCAACAAATACACTTTCTGGTTTATTATAAATATTTTTAGGAGTGTCACATTGCTGAATTAATCCATGGTCCATGATTGCAATATTTGTACCTAAACTCATTGCTTCTGTTTGGTCGTGCGTAACATAAACTATTGTTGTTCCAAGTTTTTGATGTAGTTTTTTTATTTCTCTTCTCATCTCCACTCTTAATTTTGCATCAAGATTTGATAATGGTTCATCAAATAAAAAAATTTTAGGATCTCTTACTAATGCTCTGCCCATTGCAACACGCTGACGTTGACCACCAGATAATTGAGATGGTTTTCTATCTAATAGTTGAGTGATTTGTAATAAGTTAGAAACATCATCTAATGCTTTTTCTATTTTTTCTTTTGGTGTTTTTCTTTGCTCTAAACCAAATGTTACGTTCTTTCTAACGGTCATTGCTGGATAAAGAGCGTAAGACTGAAATACTAAAGCAATATCTCTATCACTTGGTTCCATATTATTTACAATATGATCATCTATTAGAATATCCCCACTGTTAGCAGTTTCTAAACCAGCTATAGTATTTAATAAAGTTGATTTTCCACAACCAGATGGTCCTAAAAGTACAAGAAATTCTCCATGTTTAATATCCAAGTTAATTCCTTTTAAAACTTCCGTTTTTCCAAAATTTTTATTGATGTCGTTAATTTTTAAAGTTGCCATATTATCCTTTCACTGATCCAGCTGTTAGTCCTTTGATAAAATAATTTCCAGCAAGAATATAAACTATTAATGTTGGAATTCCTGTAATAATTGCAGCTGCCATATCAACATTGTATCTCTTAGTGGCCGTTCCTGTTAAAACCAAATTATTAAGAGCAACTTGAATTGGTGCAGACTCACCAAATGAAAAAGTAGCACCAAATAAAAAATCATTCCATACTTGTGTAAATTGCCAAATAACTGTCACAACTAGAATTGGTATAGAAATTGGTAAAATTATTTTAAAGAATATTTTAAAAAAACCAGCTCCATCAATTCTTGCAGCCCTTACCATTTCATCTGAAATTGATACATAATAATTTCTACAAAATAAAGTTGTAAAACAAATTCCATAGACCACATGCACTAGTATTAGTCCGTTTATTGAATTTGAAATTCCAAGAACTCCTAAAGTTCTAGCCATCGGTAATAAAATTGCTTGGTATGGAATAAATGTTCCAAATAAAAATAATAGAAAAATATAACTATCTCCTTTAAATCTCCATTTTGTTAAAGCATAACCGTTAATAGCTCCAAGCAAAGTTGATATAACAACAGCAGGAACTACTAATTTTATTGAGTTCCAAAAATAGGGTTTAAGAAAAACATCACCACCCGTATAACCTGTTCCATCCCAGGCTTGTTTCCAGGCTTCAAATCTTAAAGAACTAGGCAATGAAAATAAATTTCCTTGTCTAATTTCAGGCATTGTTTTGAATGATGTTACAATCATTACATACAATGGTGTTAAATAATAAATAACAAAAATACCTAACATAAAATATAAGATCCATCTATAGATTGTATTTTTTCTTTTAGAATTTGCTTCTAATTTATTTAGTTTTAAAGTTTCTTTATCTTGCATCTTCCCTCTTCAGTTCTGAATATAAATATGGCACAACAATTGCTGATACTGTTAAAAACATCATGATAGCACTTGCTGATGCAAGCCCAACCTCACTTCTATGAAAAGCCATAGTCGTCATAAATACTGCTGGCATATCTGAGGAAATTCCTGGTCCACCTGAGGTTAGTGCTATAATCAAATCATAACTCTTAATTGACAAGTGTACCAAAATTACTATTGCACTCATAAAAACTGGTCTCATCATTGGAAGAATAATTTTACTATAAATTGAAAATATTCCTGCACCATCAATTTTAGCCGCTTTTATAATTTCATCATCAACCGATCTTAGACCTGCTAAAAAAATTGCCATTATAAATCCAGATGATTGCCATACACCTGCTATTACTATTGTGTATATTGACATTTCTGGGGTTACCAGCCAGTCAAATTTAAAGGTCTCAAAACCCATATCATGGGCAAATTTTTCAATACCTAGTGTTGGGTTTAGAACCCATTTCCAAGCTGTCCCTGTAACAATAAATGATAATGCCATAGGATATAGATAAATTGTTCTTAAAAATCCTTCAGCTCTAATCTTTTGATCCAATAAAATTGAAAGAAGAATTCCAATAGCGATACATAAAATGATAAATAATACAGTAAATATAAGTAAATTTTCTACTGCTACATGCCATCTTGGCATTTTCCATAGTCTAATGTACTGATCAATTCCCCAAATCTCATATCTTGGTAACATCTTAGATTTTGTAAAAGAAATATATATTGTCCAAAAAATGAAGCCATAGACAAACCATGATAAAATTCCAAGTGATGGAGTTAAAACTAATTTAGGTAAATTTTTTTTTAGCCAGAACATATTTTTTAATTAAATCTGCGCTATCATTTTCATGACAGCGCAAACCTTAACGTACTTTTTTTATTATAGTGAAGCCTTAACTGCTGCTGCTAATTTTTTTGCAGCGTCAGACGAAGACATTGTTGAATTGAAATGCTCAGTAACTACATCTTGAATTGCACCTTTTTGTGCAAGTTTTAATGCCATACCGTGAGCAAAACTTGGCAGTAATCCACCTTTAGAAGCAGCAGTTTTTAAGTCTGCGTTTGATTTTTTAGCACACATATCAAACTCATCCATAGAAACGTCTAATCTTGCAGGTATCGAACCTTTATAAATGTTGAAAACTTTTTGAAAGTTTTTTCCCATCATTAAGCTAGCAAGTAGTTTTTGACCTTCAACCTTTTCTTTACCTTTTACTTTGAAGAAAATAAATGAATCTACATTGTAAAGATATCCATTATTAGATGGAGTTGGTGCACAGATATAATCTTTTCCTGGCGCCTGGTTGTTAGCAGAAAACTCACCTTTTGCCCAGTCACCCATGATTTGAAAAGCAGCTTTGCCTTCCATAACCATACCAGTAGCTATGTTCCAGTCTCTTCCTGGAGAACCAGCATCTGTGTAACCTTTAAGTTTTCTCATTTGGTCAAATACTTTAGCCATAGTTGATCCACCTAAAGTAGCAGGATCTAATTCTACAAAAGCTTTTCTGTAAAAATCATTTCCACCAATACCAAGAGCTACAGCTTCAAATACTGTTGCATCTTGCCAAGGCTGACTACCATGAGCTAAAGGAATAATTCCTTTTGCTTGTAGCTTGTCTGCTGCAGCATTAAACTCTGCCCAAGTAGAAGGCATTTTAATACCATTTGAATCTAAAACTTTTTTATTAGCCCAGATCCAGTCAATTCTGTGAATGTTTACAGGTGCAGCACAATATGCTTTACCATCATCACACTTCATATGACTTGCAACTTGCTTACTTAAAAGATTGTCCCAACCTTCTTTTTGTGCAACAGCATCAATATTATAAGGTGCAACAACACCCTCTTCATCATACTCTTGAATTGTAGGACCTTTAATTTGTGCAGCAGCTGGTGCATCATTAGCAACTATTCTAGCTTTTAATGTTTGCATTGCTGCATCTCCACCACCACCAGAAACAGGCATGTCTAACCATACTCCATTTTGTGCAGCGAAATCATCTTGTAATACTTTTAAAGCTTTTGCTTCACCACCACCAGTCCACCAGTGCAATACCTCAGCTTTAGGTGCTGCAAATGAAACACTTGGAGTAAGAGCTAGAGCTATTAAAGCTACTATCAGTTTCTTAATTTTCATTTTATTTTCCTCTTGTTAGTTAATAAAATTAATCGATTAATTAATTTAAAAAATTAACTTATAAAGAAAACAAAAAAACCTAAACAAAAAACTTTTTCTACAACCTAAGATTGATTTAATTATTTTTAAATTTAGGTAAGTTTTATGTGAATAAAAAATTTTATATAAAAAAATTTTTCTCTTTTTAATGGATATGAAAATTTAATAGCTTGATTTTCTGCCTAATCTTGCCGCACCTCTAACACCGCTAGCATCTCCATATTTAGGTTTTAGAAAAACACCTTCGTATTCCTTTCCAATAACATATTTTTTAGTTAAGTTTTCTATCTCATCAAAAAAATCTATTTCATTTGTAACACCACCACCAAAAATAAAAACATCTGGATCAAGAATGTTAACTATAGCTGCTAAAGACATTGCAAGATTAATCTTAAATTCCTCTATCATTTTTTCTGCATCCAACTCGTGCTTTCTATAGAGTTCAAATATTTCATTAGCTTTCAAATTTTTTTTATATCTCTTATTAAATCTTTTGGCTAAACCTAAGCCAGATACAAAGCTTTCAACCTCTGCCTCTCTTAGGTTTGATGTTTTAAGTTCCTCTCTCTGAGCAGCCATAAATGGTAGCTGATTGTGACCCCATTCACCAGCAACACCATTGGGTCCTGAAACAATTTGTTTATCTATAACTAGCCCACCTCCAGCACCAGATCCAAGAATAATTCCATATACAATTTTATAATGTTTACCAGCACCATCTATTGACTCAGATAATGCAAAACAATTTCCATCATTTTCACAAAAAACTTCTCTATTTAGAGCTTCACGAAGACTTTTTTGAAAAGGTTGTTTTTCAATCCAAACACAGTTAGGTGCATTTTTAACTAGTCCTGTTTGTGGTGAATGAACACCTGGATGACAAACTCCTACCGGCAATGTCTGATTATGTTTTTTTTCTAAATCAATAACAACATCTTTTATGGTTTGTATTATTGAAATATAATCTTTTGGACAGTCTCTTCTACTTCTGTCAACTTCTTCACCATTATCTTTTAGTACTACACTTTCTATTTTTGTAGCACCAACATCAAATCCAATTTGCATAATTTAATACGTTGCTCTTCCACCACTTAAATCAAAAACTGCAGCTGTGGAAAAAGAATTCTCTTCTGCTGCTAACCAAGTAACTAATGAGGCCAATTCATCAACTTTAGCAAATCTATTTCTTGGAATTTTGGATAACATATAATTTATATGTTCTTCAGTCATTTGATCAAAAATTCTAGTCTTAGCTGCTGCTGGTGTTACAGCATTAACAGCAATATTTTTATCTGCTAATTCCTTACCTAAAGATTTTGTGAGACCTATAACGCCTGCTTTTGCTGTACTATATGCACTAGCGTTTGGATTTCCCTCTTTTCCTGCAATGGAAGCAATATTTACTATTCTTCCGTAATTATTTTTAATCATGTGAGGTGCTATTGCTTTACAACAATAAAAAACAGAATTTAAATCTAAGTTCATTACTTTTAGCCATTCATCATTAGGATAATTCCATACTTGTGTATTTTTACCTGCCATACCAGCATTATTAACAAAGATATCAATATTTTTTTCTTTAGTACTTTGTTCTATATTCTTTGTAATATCATCAAAGTTAGTGACATCTACTATTTGATAGTTGCATTTTTCTGATGAAAGTTCTTTTAAAGCTTCGTCTATGGCTTTTTGGTCAATATCCCAAATTATAACTTCAGCACCAGATTCTAGAAATCTTTTTGTAATAGCGTACCCAAAACCTTGAGCCCCACCAGTTACTATAGCTCTTCTACCTTTTAAATTATAATTATTCATGTGCTGACCTTCTATTTTAATATTTTTTTAATTTAATTATTTTAGTTTTTTTCTTAAATAGTGGAAAAAGTAAAGCTATTATTGCTAAAATAAAAAATGTTAATGCTATTGGTCTTGTTAAAAACATTAACCAATTACCATCAAATATTACTAAAGATTGTCTTAAAGTTCCTTCAACTAGCTCACCTAAAATCAATCCTATAATAACAGGAACTACTGAAAAACCATATCTTCTCATAAAAAAACCAATAACACCAAAAGATAACATTATCCAAACATCTGTAATAGATTGACTTAAAGAGTAGGTTCCACAAACTGAAAGTGCAAAAATCATTGGCCATAAAATTTTGTTAGGAACTAAAGTAATTCTTGCAAAAAGTTTAGCTCCAAAAAATCCAAAAATAAAAAACAATATATTTGCAATCAACATTGATCCAAAAATTCCATATAAAAATTCTGGTTGTTCTCTAAATAAATCTGGCCCTGGCCTCACTCCATGAATTATTAAACCAGTTAAAATTACTGCCGTTGTTGCACTACCAGGAATTCCTAATGCCAATGTTGGTACCATCGCTCCTCCTGTTGCAGCATTATTTGCAGCCTCTGCACCAGCAATCCCTTCTATAGATCCTTTGCCAAACTCCTCTGGAGTTTTTGACCATCGTTTAGCTTCTGAATATCCAATTAAAGAAGCAACTGTTCCTCCCTCAGCTGGTAATACACCAATAAATGATCCTATACCTGAAGATCTAAGAATTGTTTTCCAGGTAAGTTTGTAGTCTTTTAAAGAAGGTAATTTTACCGCTTTTAATGCAACTCTTTTAAATACTTGGTCCAGCATCGTTGATTGTGTTAACATTTCACTAATTGCAAATAACCCTACAACGACAGGTATAAAACCTATTCCCTCTGATAATTCATTTATACCATAAGTAAATCTATCTATTGAAGTCATAAAATCTTTTCCAACAGTTGAAATCAAAATACCAAATGCAGCAGCAATCAAATTTTTAACAGGGCTACCTTCACCAATTGATGCGAGCATGGTTAAACCAAATATTGCTAAAGCAAAATACTCAGGTTGACCAAATTCGTAAGCAAGTTTTGCTAATAAAGGAGCAAAAAAGACTAATATTATAACACTAAAAATTCCACCAATAGTACTAGAAACTGTTGCCATACCTAATGCTCTTCCAGCTTCTCCTTTTTGCGCAAGTGGATATCCATCTAGACATGTTGCAGCGGCAGCTGGTGTTCCTGGTGTATTAATTAATATTGCAGTAATTGCTCCACCATATGTTCCTGCGCAATAAATTGCTGTCAAAAGTACAATTGCCGAAAGTGGATCGAGTGTCATTGTAAAAGGTAAAATTAATGCACCACCAGTTGTTGGCCCTAACCCTGGCAATACTCCTAAAATTAATCCAAACAAAGTCCCAAAAAATAAAACTATTAATAGCTTAGAGCTGAATAGAGGAGCCATCATATAAGATAAGTTTTCCATATTAATTATAATAGATGTTTGTAATTATCCCTGGCGGAAATCTTAAGCCTAAAAATGTTTCAAAAAATATAAATACAATTATTGGAAATAAAATGCTTACTGCTAAAAGATAAAATATTCTTTTTTCTCCCCAATAATAAGAAACTAAAGCTGAAACAACTGCGATTGCTAAGAAAAAATCCAATGTTTTTGCAATTACTAAAAATAAAACAAAAGCTATTAATGTTATAAAAAATGACCTAGGTAGTTTACTTTCTTTTTTCCAGGGTGTTTTAATTGATAGGTAGAAAATAAAAGATGTTAAAAAAATTATTAAGACCAATAATGCTTTAGGAAATGTAGCAGGTTGAATACCTCTATTCAAAATTGGTGGAACTGTGTCAAATGTGAATGTTGTTATTAATAAAATTAATGAAATTAATATTATTATAAAAGATACTTTAAAAGAGCTTTTAAAAAAAAAGGGCAAACTACTTTTGTTTGCCCTTTTTTTCTTAAGTACATTATTCATTTAAAAAATGTACTACTTTTGATTAATTAAGATAACCTAAAGCTTTTAGCTGAGCAGTCATTTCTGCAAGCATTTCTTCCATTTGCTTGCCCCACTCATCAGCACCTACTACACTAGTGTCATCAAGACCAATTTCAGTTAAGAAATTTTTGTAATAGTTGTGACCCATAGCTTTCATCATTCCAGCTTCAAGTTCTTTAACTCTTGCAGCGGGAGCACCTTTTTTAGTTACGAATCCTCTCACAGTAGATAAAGAAACAGGTATTCCTAACTCTTTAGCTGTAGGAGAATCTCCAATTTTGGCCATTCTATTATTTGCAAGAACAACAGAAACACATAATGTTCCATTATTAATCTCTGTTAATGCTTCACCTAAATTTAAAACACCCACATCAATATCTCCTTTGATTAAGTTTGTTTTAATTGGCGCAACACCTTTGTATGCAACGATAGTAGGATCTTTTAATCCACCTTTTTTTGTAAAAGCAATTGCACTTACATCGTCAATTCCACCTGTATGAGTTGTTCCATATTTAAGTGATTTTGATTTTTGAACACTAATAAATTTTTTAGCATCTTTAATGTCAGCTTTACAATTAACAACAAATAATTGAGGATCATCAGTTCCTCTTGCTAAAGGTTGCATATCACTTAATTTAACTTTTGTTTTACCTAGCGCCATAGAAACAGCGTGACCAGTAGTCCAAGTTAAAGTGTGTTGACCATCAGCAGGAAGTGACATCATATAATCCATAGAAACAGCACCACCGCCACCTTTTTTGTTTACTAATTGCATATCTTGCTTAAGAACTCTTCTTGCTCTTAAAAGCATCATTCTAGTAGTAACATCAGTACCACCACCAAAACCTGCGTGAGTAATTGCTTGAATAGCACCATCAGCTTTTGCTGATGTAGTTACAATAGGTAATGCAATCACAAAAAATTCAGCTACTACAAAAGCAGTAACTAAAAAAGCTTTAAATGTTTTTTTCATTATTTCCCTCTCGTTTGTTATTGTGTAATATTTATAATATAAATATTATTAACAAAAACTACTGTAAAAAATATTCAAGTACAATATATAAAAATGCTTCATAAAAAAAAAATTGCTTTACTTCTAGGTGATCCATCAGGTATAGGGCCCGAATTGGTCAGTAAACTATTGTCAGAAGAAATTACTAATAAAGCAAATATTATTGTTATAGGTGAAAAAACTATTTTTGAAGAAGGAAGTAAAATTTCAGGAAAATCACATAATTTAAAAGTTGTAGAAAGTTTTGATCAAATTAATTTTGAAAGTGGAGATAAATTTTTTCTAGATATTTCTAATGGTAAAAATCATAAATATAAATTATCTGAATGCTCAAAAGAATCAGGTGAGAGTGTTTTGGATGCTTTAAACTTAGCATTAGATTTAGCAAAAGAAAATAAAATTGATGCAATTAACTTTGGTCCTTTTAATAAAACAAGTTTAAAACTTGGAGGCAATAAATTTTCTGATGAACTTCATTTAATGGCTGAAAAATTAGAAGTAAAAAATTTTTTTTGTGAATTTAATGTTGTTGATAATTTTTGGACTGCTCGAGTTACTTCTCACATACCCATTAGCGAAGTTCCTTCACATATAAAAAAAGAAAAAATTATTAAACCCATTAAATTAATTAATGAAGCAATGAAACTAAATGGTGTAAAAAAGCCTAGAGTTGCTGTTCAAGCTCTTAATCCACATGCAGAATTCGGAACTGAAGAAAAAGATGAAATTATTCCAGCTATTGAGTTGGCTAAAAGTTTGGGTATTAATGCTGATGGCCCACTACCCTGTGATACATCTTTTATTACTGCTTTTAAAAATAAAAAGCATGATTGTATTGTTGGTATGTATCATGATGCGCTACAATCAGGACTAAAAGCATTTGGCTTTGATAGAGGTGTTACTGTTCAAGGTGGATTACCGGTTCCAATTACTACACCTGCTCATGGTACTGCCTTTGATATTGCTGGGAAAAATGAGGCTAATCTAGAACCTACTTTGAATTCATTTAAAATTGCATTAACAATGGCAGAAAATAAATCTAATGACTAAAATTAAAAATATCAAAACTACAGTTTATCAATGGAAAGGTAAAACTGTTCCTCCTCAAGAAAACTTTTGTACAAATGCTTCTGATGTTCTTTATGAAAAATCTGATGCAATGGGTTCTTTTAGATTTCATGAATGGTTGGTTTGTGAAATTGAAACAGATGATGGAATTATTGGAATTGGTAACGCAGCTTTAGCACCTCAAGTTACAAAAAAAACTATCGATGTGTATTTAAAGCCATTAGTTATTGGTGAAGACCCTTTTGACTATGCTTATATTTGGGAAAAGATGTATAGAAGAACTTTAGCTTGGGGGAGAAAAGGAGTTGGAATGACAGCAATTTCAGCAATTGATATTGCTATTTGGGATATTATTGGAAAAATAACAAAAAAACCTGTCTTCAAATTATTGGGTGGAAGAACAAAAGAAAAAATTCCTGTTTATGCATCTAAACTCTATAGCCAGCCACTAAATGAACTTCAAAAAGAAGCTGAACTTTATAAAAGTCAAGGTTTCAATATGTATAAAATGAGATTTGGTTGGGGACCACAAGATGGTCCTGATGGAATGAAGAAAAATATTCAATTAGTTGAAGCTGTCAGAGAAGTTATCGGTGAAGATGCAGATCTAATGCTTGAGTGTTATATGGGTTGGAATTTAGATTATTCTAAAAGAATGATACCCAAGTTAATGAAGTTTAATCCTAGATGGTTAGAAGAGCCAGTAATAGCTGATGACATTCATGGATATGCAGAGCTTAATAATATGAATATGATTCCTATTTCTGGAGGTGAACATGAGTTTAGCTTATTTGGCTTTAAACAATTATTAGATTTAAAAGCAATAAGTTATATTCAATATGACACTAATAGAGTTGGTGGAATAACTGCTGCTCAAAAAATTAATGCTTTAGCTGAAGCATATCAAGTTCCCGTTGTTCCTCATGCAGGTCAGATGCATAACTATCATTTAACAATGGCAAATGTAAATTGTCCTATTTCAGAATACTTTCCAGTACATGATGTTGAAATTGGTAATGAGTTATTTTATTATATCTTTGAAGGAGATCCTACTCCTGTTAATGGGTTTATAGATTTAAAAGATGACTTGCCTGGATTAGGTCTGACACTTACCGATAAATATAAATCAGACTTTAAAATTATAGAATAATTAACCTTTAATACCCATATGAGTGTATTTAACATTCAGATAATCTTTGATTGCGTTAGAGCCACCTTCTCTACCATAGCCCGTTTGTTTTATCCCACCAAATGGAGCTTCAGCAACTGCTACGACACCAGTGTTTACACAGGCAATACCTGCTTCCATTAATTCAGAAGCTCTATGAGCTTTATCCATTGAATTAGTGCAAATATAACTACAAAGACCTAAATCATTATCATTTGCTCTTTCAATAACTTCATCAAAAGATTTAAATGATAGCATTGGAGCTAATGGCCCAAATGGTTCTTGTTTCATAATCGTAAAGTCATCTTTTACATCATCAAAAACAGTTGGTTCATAATAAAAACCTTTATTAAACCCTGCGGGTCTCTTGCCTCCCAATAAAACTTTAGCTCCTTCTTGCTTTGTTTTTTCAACTAGTTCTTCAACTTCGTTTAATCTTTTTTGTGTTGTTAATGGTCCTAATTGTGTATCTGGATCCATACCATTACCAATCTTAAGTTTTTTAGTTTTTTCAATAAATAAACCAACAAACTCATCTTTTTTACTTTCCTGAATGTAAAATCTGTTAGGTGAAATGCAAACTTGACCATTATTTCTAAATTTAGCAGCAATAGCTATGTCTGTTGCTTTGTTTAAATCAGCATCCTCAAATACAATAAAAGGAGAATGACCGCTTAACTCCATTGTTACTCTTTGTAATTTATCTGCAGCTTGTTTTAAGATTATTTTACCAACTCTAGTTGAACCTGTAACCGAAATTTTTTTAATAATATCAGATGAAATTAATTGTGACGCAATTGCAGGTGGATCACCTGATAAAAGATTAACTACACCAGCAGGTATTCCACATTCCCTACAAATATCGACTAACTCCATAACTACACCTGGTGTAATTATGTCTGGCTTAATAATTACTGAACAGCCAGCAGCTAGTGCTGTAGAAATTTTTCTAGCAGCTAAGACGAGTGGAAAATTCCAAGGTGACAAAGCAGCCACCACTCCAATCGGTTGATAATAAACATGCACTCTCGTGTCTTCAAATCTACTTTCTACAATTTGTCCATAAATTCTTTTTGTTTCTTCTGCATTCCATTCAAAAATATCTGCAGCACCATTTGTTTCACCAACACCTTCCGCTAAAGGTTTTCCATTTTCTAAAGTCATCCATTTAGCAAGTACATCTTTTTTTTCTCTTACCTTGTCAGCAATTTTTCTTAGCGTATAAGCTCTTTGCCATGGTGGAGTTTTTCTCCAAATAGCTAATCCCTTTTCTGCAGATTTTAATGCTCTATCCACATCAGCAGGTGTTGCTTTTGATGCGTTGCCTAAAACTTCTTCTGTTGCAGGATTGATGACTTCATAAGTTTCCTTGTTAGAAGAGGGCGACCAATTGCCATCGATAAATTGTCCAAATTTTTCGTACATAATTTGCTAAACCTTGAGTTGATTTTTTAAAAAATAATTTTTAAATTTTTAACAAATATGCTTAGATCTTACAAATTAATAAAGGGGAAACTTATGAAAAAATATATTGTAATGGGTAATTATACAGCAAAGGCCTTCCAAGGTTTTATGAAGGACCCTAAGCAAGATAGATCAACTGCAGTAAAAGCATTAACTGAAGCAGTAGGAGGGAAATTTGAATCTTTTTATATTACGAGAGGTCCTTATGATTTCGTTGCTGTCACTTCAGGAGACATGCCTTATGAAAATTTTGCTGGTATAAAATTAGCTGTGGAAGCAAGCGGAACAGTAGAGAATATGGTTATTCTTGAAGAGATGGATATGAATAAAGCTGCTGAGATTGCCGCTAAAGCTATGGCTGGTTATAAACCTGCTGGTTAATTATTTATGTTAACTTCCAGTGTAAAAAGCTGGAAGTTAGCTAATTTCAAATAAAGTTGGAAACATTTTTCCAGATAAATCATCACCATTTTTATAACCATTATCTTCCATAATAACTCTTTCTTCTCTGGCCCAATCTCCTCTATAAATAATTTTAGAATTTTCTTTTGCCATTCTTAGTGTGTATCTATGAACATCTTTTTTAGGTGTGACAGTATTTAATCCTCCATGTAGCGTTCTAATATCGAAGTAAATACAGTCACCAACTTCCAAATCCCATTGTAAAAATTCATAATCATTTTTATTTTCTAATATACTGGGGGTTAATTCATATTTTTTTCCATTAACAATTCCAGCTTCACCATCAACATGGTGGCCATCATTAAATCTTGTTCTTAAAAATAGTTTATCCCATAAATGTGAACCTTTAACCCACGCTATACCATCTTCTTTTTTAACTGATTCAAGTGGTATCCATAATACACACATAGATCCTTCAAAATCAAAATATGAAATATCATGATGAAAAGGTGGTGATGACTTCGACCCTGCTTCCCTGAAAAACCAATTATCCATCACTAAATTAATCTTTTGTGCTTCTAAAAGTTCTGCTGCAATTTTGGAAGTTGGTGAATTAAATACAAAATCTTTAAATTCTTCATGTAATTCCCAGGTCCAAAAATCCTCATAATATCCAGGTAGTTTTTGATCTTTTGTGTGATTTACAAATCTTGGACTAGGACTTTCTTTGCCTTTTTTAATTCCTTTTTTTAATTTTTCAATCCATGCGTTATCAAATTTGCCTTTAATCAAGACTGCGCCATCTTTTTTAAATAGATCGACTTCTGCCTTAGTAATAATTTTGCTCATATATTATTATTATAATATAATGTAATAAAAATAAGATGAAAACATTAAGTGATACTTTTGGAAGAAAATTCCCCTATATTAGATTATCAATTACAGACGTATGTAATTACAGTTGTACCTATTGTTTGCCACAAGGTTATAAAAAAACACCGGGAGATACGAGAAGTTTTATGTCTGCTCAAGAAATATCCAGATTAACAAAAGCATTGTCTGAATTGGGTGTTTGTAAAATTAGATTAACTGGCGGAGAGCCAACGGTTAGAAAAGATTTTTTTGATATCCTTAAAGATATGAAGCAAAATTCAAATATTCCCAAAGTAACAATGACTACTAACGGTTATCGTTTGGACAAAATTGCAGAACAGTTATGTGAGGTTGGTTTAGATGGAATAAATATCAGTATAGACAGTTTAAAAAGAGAAACTTTTAAAAAACTAACAGGTCATGATAGGCTTGATGAAATTTTAGAAGGCATAAGGACTTTACAAAAATTAAATTTCAAAAATATAAAGATTAATGCTGTTTTACTTAAGGGTATTAATGATACCCATGAAGAGTTTAAAAAATTCGGAAATTTCATAAAAGATAACAATATTGATTTTAGATTTATAGAATTGATGCAAACAGGTGATAACTTTGATTATTTTAAGAAAAATCATGTTTCATCTAAAATATTCAAAGATTTTTTAGAAAAAAATAACTGGATCCCTCAAACTTATGGAAAAGACGCAGGCCCTTCATTAAATTTTATACATCCAGAATTTAAAGGTAAATTTGGTTTAATTGCACCCTACTCTAAGGATTTTTGCCAAACATGTAATAGATTGAGGATTACCTCTAGAGGTGATTTGAGATTATGTTTGTTTGGTAATACTGGAATTAGCATCAGGCATTTATTGCAAGACGATGCTCAAAAAGATGAACTTGTAGATCTTATCATAAAACAATTACATCTTAAAAAAGAATCACATTATTTAGAACTTGGAGATACTGGAATTACTCCAAATTTATCAAGCACTGGTGGATAAATGACAAGCTTAAAAGTAATAAATGAAGAAAGATTAAAAGACTGGGCTAAAGAAATTTTTAAAAAAAACTCATTTAACATGATTGATGTTTCGTCAAAAAAAGAAACATTTAGAAGAGCATTAGCTTCTGGTAAAATTTATGTGGGAAAAGAAGTTTTTAACCTAATTAAAAATAAAGAAATGCCTAAAGGTGATCCGATCACTTTAGCTGAGGTATCAGCGGTTTTAGGTGTTAAAAAAACAAGTGAATTGATTCCACTATGCCACCCGCTTCCAATAGATCATACAGCTACTAAAATTGTCATGCATGATGAGGATGCTTCATTAGAAGTTTTTTGTGTTGTGTCTGCTGTTGCAAAAACTGGTGTAGAAATGGAAGCTATTATGGGTGTTAATACTGCACTAATAACTATTTATGATCTAAGTAAAATTGTAAATCCACATCTTAGAATTGATAATGTTAAGCTACTGATTAAAGAAGGTGGAAAAAGTGGTTTATGGACTAACCCTGATGGACTACCAAATTTTTTAAAAGATTTTTTTCAAAATAAAGATTGTTAAATGAATTTTATAAGTGGTTATATATATCTAATTCTTGCAATATTACTTGGAATTTCATCCAATGGTTTTTTAAAAGCAACAAACAGCTTTACTAATATTACTCCAACTATTTTTTGTATTCTTACAATTATTGCATGTATTTTTTTCTTATCTAAAGCAATGAATGTTATACCTGTCGGTTTTACTTATGCCACATACGGAGGAATGACTATTACAGCAGTAACAATTTTTGGAATATTTAAATATAACCAGATACCAAATATTTATGGTATTATTGGAATATCTTTTATAATAATTGGCGTAGTATTATTAAATACATTGGGTAAAACTAATTAACAGTAATGAAAAAAATTATAATCTTTTTTTTATTTTTTATGACGTCATTGTCAGCTGATAAAGTTGAAAGATTAGGTTTTTATAACCTTCAAGAACTTCTCGAAGATGATAACCTGACTTATAAAATTATTAGAAGTTGTGTTTCATTAAATTCTGCAATAACAGAAATAACTAAAGAAGATCATCCTGAGTTATCAAAAAGTTTCTTTGAGACAGCAAATTATTTGTATCCTTTTGGTATTCTTACTTTGTCCAAAATTAAAAAGATGAATTACAAGGATGTTGAGAAAGAATTTATGGATAAAGTTAGCACACAGACTTCTGATTATATAAACTTTATGAAGAAAAATGGTGTTGAGAAACAGAGCTTTATTAAAGATACCTTCATTGGAGATGATTTAGATTTTTGTAATGAAATGAGATCTGCTATAGAAATAACAATTTCAGAGTCAAAAAAGCTTAAATCAAATAATTAATATTAAATTACTCTAATATTTTTAACTGGGAAATATTATGTCTAATTTTTTTTTTTAAATTTTGGTATTTTAGATTTTTTAGATTTTTTGGATTTTTTAGCTTTTGATGTGGAGCCTTCTAAAGCTGGCATAATTTCTTTACATTTTTCAAGTTCACAAAAATAGGTTGCTCCAGTCTTATTATTATAAAGATAAGCACCACAATTTATTTTCTTTTTAAAAGTACAATTTGCTGGTTCTAAAATATATTCAGCAAACAAACTCGTAGAAGTGAACAATGATAATATAAAAACTAGAAAAAATTTTTTCATATAAATTAATAATAATTCGAAAAAAAAATATATTTCAACTACTGATAGAATATTTTTTTAACTAAAACCTCTTATTATGTTTATCACAACTTAGTATATTTTTTGTTTTAAAAACAATCGAAAATTTACTTATAATATATATATATATAATTGTTCAGTTTTTATCTTCTGGATAATTTTTTTTATGCATGAGAGTATCACTCATAACTAATAAGGAGAGAGAGAAAATGAAAATAACTAAAACTATCTATGTTTTTATGTTTTCTTGTTTTTTAGGAATATTTAGTAACGTCTCTGCAGGTGAATTATGCAAAGAATGTTTAGCTAAAGTTCCTCAAGAAATGAGAGATTATGTTTATAACATGGACTTTATGGACAAAGATCAACCTCTTGGTCCAGCAGTCATGAAGGGCTGGAAAAGTAAAAGAAAACCACCATGGACGATAGGTTATGCAAGTACTTACGCGGGTAACACATGGCGTAAGGGTGCAATGGAGCGTTTAATGGAAGTTGTTTATCCTAAATGGAAAGCACTTGGAATGGTTGATGAAATTGTAATCACTCAATCAAACCTTGATGACTCTTTGCAAATTCAGCAAATGAGACAAATGATAGATGGAGGCAAAGTTGACGCAATTATTATATGTTGCTCAAATATAACTGCTCTTAACACAACTATTAAATATGGTTGGGAAAAAGGTATACCTACACTTTCATTTACTGGCTTTACAACATCACCATACTCAATCAACACATCTGTTAATTACAGATTAGTTGGTTATTATGTTGGTGCGTGGATGGCTGAACTAATTGGTGAAAAAGGTAATGTAATAGTTATCGAAGGAATACCTGGTTATTCAGCTTCTGACCAACAAAACAAAGGGGTGCTAGCTGCGCTATCAGAATACCCTGGCGTAAATGTTGTTGGACAGTTGGCCCATAACTGGACTTCTCAAGTTGCTCAGAAAGAACTTTCACAATGGTTATCAACTAATACAAAAAAAGTTGATGGTATTGCGGTTCAATCTTCGGGAGAAACTGGAACTTTGCAGGCTTTACTTCAGTCTGGTCTTGATCCAATTCCACCAATTGCGTTAGGTGGAGAACTAGGTGCTTTATGTTATTGGAGACAAAACCCAGGATATATTGATGAAGCAATATATGCATGGCCTCCAGGAGATGAAGTGGAACTAGGTATGGATGTAATGATTAGAACTTTACAAGGTCAAAGTCCTATGATTCAGTCTATATTAGTTGGTCCTGCTACAAAAAATTTCGATGAAATTAAAGAAATCTTAGGTGAAGATTGTGATCGAAATTCTACTGGTTGGGATAATCCTGGAATGGATAAATGGGCTCCTAAAGAATACGTAGATGCATTCTTTGAGAATCCAGCTGATCCTACAAAATACAATCCGAAAACTCACTAATACTTTTTAATAAAGTATGAGTGTGGAAAAAAATATAGAAGACAACACCTCTAAAGAGGTGTTGTCTGACAGGTCTAAAACTATTCAAGGTGATATTTACGTCCAAGATGTTCACAAATATTTTGGCGTAACAAAAGCACTGAATGGAGTGAATTTTAATGCAAATTTTGGTGAGATACATGCAATTGTTGGAGGAAATGGTTGTGGTAAAAGCACATTAGCAAAAGCAATGTCTGGGGTTTTGCCAGTAGATAAAGGCAAAGTTTCAATACTTGGTCAAACACCCACTTCTCCAGTAATGGCTAGAAATATGGGTATAGCAACAGTATTTCAAGAAGTAATGATAGCTGAAGAATCATCTGTGGTTGATAACTTATTTGTTGGTTCTGATGATTTTTGGTACAAAAATTTAACTCAAAGAGAAAAAGTATTAAAAGCGCAAGAAATTATGGAAGATCTTGTTGGTGAATACGTTGATCCATACACGCTTGCTTTTAATTTATCCCTACCAGTAAAAGCTTGGATTACAATTGCAAGAGCATTTTTGAGAGAAAATACCAAAGTATTAATTCTTGATGAGTCATCTGCGGCTCTTGATTTTGATTCAACTGAAAGATTGTTTAAAAAAATGAGAGAATTACGTGACAAAGGTGTTGCAATATTTATTGTTACACACCGAATTGCTGAATTGGTTAGAATTAGTGACAAGGCAACTGTTATGAGAGACGGCAAAGACGTTGGAGTATTAGAAAAAAAAGATCTTAATGAAAAAAATTTAATAGGTTTAATGACGGGACGAGAAGAAACTGGGGAAAAATCTACATCAGTGGCGATGCAGACTAAAACTGATAAAGTTGTAATGAGAGCAGAAAACTTAGTTGTCTGGCCAGAAAGTAAACCAGTCAATTTTGAGGTTAAAAAAGGAGAAATAGTAGGTGTAACAGGTTTAGATGGAAATGGACAAGATGACTTTGTTAAAATCTTAGCAGGTGTACAAGAGTCTCATGGTGGCACTTTAGAAATTTTAGACACAAATGAAAAATTTCTAAAATACAATTCATTAGATGATGCAAAAGAAAATGGAATATCTTTTGTTTCTGGTGATCGTAAAAAAGAGGGAATACTTCCTAACTTAAGTATTTATGAAAATTTAGTTGTCCCTCTTTATAAAAAAACTAGTAAGGCTGGCTTTTTAGGATTTGTTAATTGGATGGAGTTAAATGGAATCTTTGATTGGGAGGTAGAAAGACTAAATATTAAAACTGGCCCAAGTGATAATCTAATTGGTTCACTTAGTGGAGGAAATCAACAAAAAGTTATGATCGCAAGGTCTTTTGCACAACACCCAAAGGTTCTTATTTTAAACGATCCTGCAAGAGGTATAGATATAAGCACTAAAAGAGATCTATATATTCATTTAAGAAAATATGTTGAAGAAGGTAATACAGTTGTTTTCTTATCTAGTGAATTGGAAGAATTTATTGGACTATGTCCAAAAGTAATAGTTTTTAGAAATGGAACAATATTTGATATTTTTGAGAACGATAGAATTAATGCAGATACTTTACTTGAAGGAATGTTTGGTCAAACTGCAGGAGTTGGTGAAACAACTATCTCAAATAAATCAAATTTACACTCATCACCTATCGAAAATAAATCAAGCGACAATAAAATAGATTTAACAAAAAATATAAAAGTAGTAAATTTTGATAGAGAAAGTATTGATAAAAACAAAACTAAGATAAAGATTAAAACATTTTAATGAAAACAAAATATAAAGATAATTACTATAACGATCAAGATGAAATTAATTTTGATAAATTAAATAATTTTAGAAAATTTAATTCTGATATTAAAAATACTACTCAATCTAAAAATCATAATATTAGATATGCCAATTCTGATAAAAATTATTTTAATAATATTATAAAAACTGAGAAAAATTTTCCTTTATTTAAAAAAATAGATACTGAAAAAGAGGAAAAATATTATAATTCATCAGATTTTCAAAAATTTGATCAATTTAATAACTTTTTAGATTTTGAGAATAAAACAGAACACAAAATAGAAAAAAATATAGACACTGAGTTTAGCTATTCATCAAATGACTATGGTGAATTTAACAAAATAATACCAATAAAAAACTCAGGTAAGAAAATGACTAGCAATAGAAATCCAAAGGTTAAGTTTGTTGATTATAGTCAATTAAAAAATAATGAAAAAAAACTTAAAAATAAACTACAAATAGAAAAAATAAAAATTGTTTATTTTGATTAAAAAAAATGGAAGTTATTGAAAAACTAAAAAAAACCTACAGATCAAGTACAGATACTTCATCAAACAAGTATCTTATGGTCCCTATTTTTATTTTTTTTGCTTTATTAATTTTTGCACTAATAAGAAGTCCAATACTTATTTCTCAATCAGGTATAGGGAGTGCAATAATGCTTACCGCTCCATTAATATTGACTACATATGCTTTGACATTTATAGCAATGGCAGGAAGAGGGGGAGTTGATTTATCTATTGGTCCCTTTATGGGATTTATAAATGTAAGTAGTATTCAGTTATATGCGGCAGGATACTTACAAACGCCTATTACATGGTTTGTATATGCAATTGCCATGGGTTTGCTGTGGCAACTTTTTTATGCTTTAATTGTTTGTTTTGTAAGGGTTTCTCCTATTATTGTTTCGCTAGCTGGATATTTGGCATTTGCAGGAATTAATATAGTAATCTTACCAAGACCAGGAGGGATAGCTCCTGATTGGCTCCTTCCTTGGGGAGAAGGTTTTACTATTTTAAACCCAATATTCCTTCTTATGATTTTGGCGACAATATTATTTTACATAATCACCCACACAGCATTTTGGGGCCATTTAAAATTAATGGGTTCGGATGAACGAGCCGCTTTTACAAGTGGTGTAAAAATTAATTTAGTAAGAATAGTAGCTCATATGATAGCAGGAATTTTTGCAGCTCTTTCTGCAATATGTTTTACTGCTCTTGTTGGGTCTGGCGATCCTTTGCAAGGAACTAAATATACATTATTAGGTATTACAGCACTAGTTCTAGGTGGTGCAAGTTTAGTCGGTGGACGTGGCGGTGCGTTTGGTGCAATTCTAGGTGCTTTAAATTTATATCTTATAAACTATATCCTAGTTACTTTTAGATTTGAAAGACTTCAAAGCTTTGTGTCCGACTTATCTTATGGTGCTGTTTTAGTTGGTGCCTTGATGGTCAGCTTGATACTTCCTTATGTCACAAGAGTTACAAAAGGTTTATCTGTAATGGTTTTTTTCATTATAATGGCATTTGCTGGTTTATTTGTAATGATACATCAAGTTTATGATCAACCTATTATTATTGAGCAGATTGTTGAAATTGAGGTAAATAGCTCAATAGAAAGAAAAGTAGACTCAACTGGAAATATTATCGTAGAAGGAGATTCAACTACAGGACAAGGAACCTCTAAAGGTGGCTCTCTTGCAGGACATGGAGTAGTTCAATTAACTGAAACACCAGGAACAATTATTTTTTATATAATTATAGGAATTGCATTTATTGCTCTTTTATTTTATCTACTATCAAATCATAGAAGTCCATCTACTATTTCTTTTGTAGTCATTGTCGTAATAATGGCTGCTGGTTTAATTTTTAATCCAGATGATAAAGGTACAGATCTATTAAAAGACAATGAAAAAATAACATTACAATCTAACCAGGTAAGTAGTATTGAAACTTCTGCTCCTCAATATTTTAGTTTAGAAAAAATAAATTATTTACCTAATATTTCAGAGGGTGCTCTTATTTCTGGAACAGCATATAGTATAATTTATTTTGCAGGTGTTGTATTGCTTGCCTCTCTAATTGTAGTAGCAATGTTGCCTCAGTTTAGTCCTCGAACCAAATCAACAGCAATGCTATTTTTTTTAGCTGCGCTATCTCTGATTATACTAAAAGGTATTTCATATAATAATTTAATTGAAAATACAGACAGCAGCTATTTTGGAATACAAGGGTATGGGGTGATACTAGTAGTTTTACTTCTATTTGTTATAACCGCACCATTTGTTCACTCTAGAATAAGAAATTTAACTAATGTCTATATATTTGGGTTTGGTATTCTTGCTATAATTTCTACTTACTTTATTGGTGGAAATACTTTTGTTACTGAAGATCCATCTCTTTATCAATCTCAAATTATAAATGAATTAAATATTGGAGATCTTTCGCTAGTTAAATATGAGGGTACTAAAAGATTTTTCTATGAAACTGCTACTTCGGGATTCTCTCAAGTTGCCTTCAGTATTTTAGGGGTATTTTTAATTCAATATTTTTTATTTCTAAATATGGGAGAAAAAGCAAATTACAAAAGATTTGCTCCATATATTTATATAGTCATAATTGCTGTAGCTCTTTGGTCTTCAATTTTTTATTCTGTTGGATATTCATTTTATAAAATTTTAGCAGTATTAGTAATTGGTATACCTATTACTCCTTTAGTGTGGCAATTTATGTCAATCTATAAAGAAAAAAATGCTCGAGACCAACAACTAAGCCAATGGGAAGAGGTAAAGTAAAATGAAAAGATCAACTTTTTTATTTTTTAAAGGATTGGGATTAATATTTGCAATTCTTTGTGGCATAGGAACCGCAGTACTTGGTTGGTACGATGGTGCTGATTGGATGAATATTGCCACCTACTCTATTGCAGTAACTGGATTAATATTATGGGGATGGTATCATTTTTCTGTTAGATGGATTAACGAAGATTTAAAAAAAAATATATTTACTAAATTTCCCAAAGAAGAAAAAATTCAAGATGAAGAAGATGAAGAAAATTTCTTCTTTAAAAATATTAGAGAACATAGATGGAAAACAATAGCTTTTCTTGGCATTATTCTTATTTTTATATTTGTATCTTTTATTTCAGAAAGTTTCTTTTCAGGAAGAACATTAGTTTCCTTTTTAATTTTTCTTATATTTGTAATTTTTATGGGTGTCATAAGCAGATATATAAAAGGAAGTAAAAGTGTTTTTATTGGGATAGGAGTTTTGATTGGACTATTTATTATTGGATCCTTAACTATACCCGGTTTCTTGACTACTATGAATATGAAATCAATGCTAGTCTTTGCTTCATTTCTTGGTTTAGCAACTATCGGACAAACTTTTGTTGCACTTTTAGGAGGACTGGATTTATCCATCCCTTTTGTTATTGGCTCAATGAATGTTGCATTAATGTCATTGATCTCTAAAGGAGTTTCACCTTGGTTGGCTTGTCTAGTAATATTGTTATTAGGAGCCTTAATTGGATTTGTTAATGGTATTTTAAGTTTCAGGCTTCAAGGACAAGCTTTAATTTTAACTTTGGGTGTTGGATTTGCTGTTAAAGGTGGAGTTCAAATATTAGTTTCAATGGGAACTTTTTCAGCAGGTACTGTTTTTGGAGTGGTTCCAGATTGGATGCAAAATTTAGCATCTATGGGAGGAAAAACTCTTGGTCTTCCAATACCTCCTGTAATCATTATTTGGATTGTAGTAAGTATTTTGGTTATTATTGCTCTAAGGTTAACAAAATGGGGTAGACATTTATATGCCTTAGGTGGAAGTAGATTGTCTTCTTCTAGATTGTCGATTTCTGAGAGAGGATACTGGATTGGAGCTTATGTGATCAGTGGATTCTTCTCTGCGTTAACAGGAATATTACTTCTTGGATGGAGTGGTGGAGGATATGTTGGGGCTGGAGATATATATTTATTTACAACAATAGCTGCTGTTGTTATTGGAGGTACCTCATTATTAGGTGGTTCTGGAGGGTATGGATTAAGTGTTATTGGGGTATTTATTTTACAAATAATAACAACAGTTCTAATTGGGTGGGGTTTAAGTTGGGAAGCACAACAATTCATTCTTGGATTGTTAATTATCCCAATGGTAGCACTTTACGCTAGGTCACCTCATATAAGAAGTCAAATATAAAGGAAAAAATTTATGACCAAATTAAATTGTGACATGGGTGAAAGCTTTGGAATTTATAGAGCTGGTAATGACGAAGAAATAATGCCTTTGATAGATATTGCAAATGTTGCTTGTGGTTTTCATGCTTCAGACCCAAATCATATGAGAAAGACTGTGGTACTTGCAAAAAAACATGGTGTAAAAGTTGGTGCTCATCCTTCTTTCCCTGACTTGCAAGGATTTGGAAGACGAGAAATGAAAATGCCAAGACAAGAAATAAAAAGTATGATCATGTATCAAGTTGGTGCTTTAAAATCATTTTTAGATGAACAAAATATGCCCCTAAATCATATTAAACCTCACGGGTCATTATATGTTATGGCAGCAAAAGATGAAACCATGGCGCACGCTATTGCAGATGCTGTTGAAACTTTTGATGTTAGTATTTTTGGAATGGCAAATACGTGTCATGAAAAAATTTATAAAAATGAAAGAGGTTTAAATTTTATTGCAGAATTTTATGCTGATCTAGATTATGATGAGAATGGAAAATTAGTAATAGCAAAAGGTAAGAATGCTTCTTATGACAGTAAAATTGCAACTGATCGTGTTTTACGTGCTTTATCAGAAAAAAAAGTTACTAATACTATAGGTAAAGATATAGATGTTGGTTGTGATACTATTTGTGTACACTCAGACACTCCTAACGCAGTTGAAATTATTAAAGGCATAAGATTAGCACTTAATAAATGAAGAAAATTCTAATAGCTAATCGAGGTGAAATAGCTTGTAGAATTATAGACAGCTGTAAAAAATTAAATTTACATACAATAGCTGTTTATTCAGATGTAGACAAAAATAGCAAACATGTAAGAAAAGCAGATGAGTCAATTCATATTGGTGGTTCTAAAGCTCAAGAAAGTTATCTTTCAGCAATAAAAATAATTGAAGCTGCTAAGAATTTAAAAGCTGATGCTATCCATCCAGGTTATGGATTTATGGCAGAAAATGCAGATTTTGCTCAAAAAGTCATCGACTCAGGAATTATCTGGATAGGCCCTAAACCTAGTACAATTATATCAATGGGAAATAAAGACATAGCAAGAGATTTAGCTATAAAAAATAACCTTCCTATTTGCCCAGGTCTAAATAATGATGATCTAAAAAATGATGACCTGGAAAAAAAATGTAATGAAATAGGTTTTCCAATTCTAATAAAGGCAAGTGCAGGTGGAGGTGGAATTGGGATGCACATTGCAAACAATTTTGAACAATTAGTTCAGTCAATTGAAAAAACTAAAAATTTAGCTCAAAAAGCATTTGGTAATAGTGATATTTTTTTAGAAAAATTTATATCTAATGCAAGACATATTGAAATTCAAGTTTTTGGTCTAGGTGAAAAAAAAGCTTTACACTTTTATGAAAGAGATTGTTCAATACAAAGACGTTTCCAAAAAATTATAGAAGAAAGTCCAGCACCAAAAATTGAACAATCTATTATTGATGAAATGGCAGAAAGTGCTGTAAATTTTGTGACTAATCAAAAATATGAAGGAGCAGGAACAATAGAATACATTTATGATATAGATAATAAAAAGTTTTATTTCTTAGAAATGAATACTAGAATTCAAGTAGAACACCCTGTTACAGAAGCAGTCACAAATTTTGATTTAGTTGAAATGCAAATAAAATTTGCATTAAATATGAATATTGACTCAATAGAACAAAGTAAAATTAATAAATCAGGACATGCAGTTGAATGTAGATTGTATGCTGAAGATCCTACTAAAAATTTTCTTCCTTCTCCTGGAAAAATTTCAAAATTAAAAATTCCAAATACAGGCTTACATAACATCAGGCTAGATATTGGTGTTGATGAAGGAGATGAAATATCTTTTTATTATGACCCTATGATTGCAAAAATTATCTCAAAAGGAATTAATAGAGCTGAATGTATAAATAATATGATTCAATATTTAAATGAATTAGAATTAGAAGGAATAAATACAAATAAATCTTTTTTAATTTCTGTTTTAAAAAATGAATCATTTAAAAACGCGATATATAATACTAAATTTATTGAGAATAATTTATCTTTATTTACAGAAAAAAAAGGAAATACAAAAAAAGTAGAACAAGATATTTCCACTAAAAAAGATGTTGTTCAAAAATATACGGATAAAGATGTTGAAGCTTTTAAAAAAATAACTGCAGAATCTCAAAAAGATAATTCTTCTAAACTTTATACTAAAAAAGATTTCTCAATATTTAACAATATTTTGAATAAAGAAAATAATATTGATAAAAAAAAATCAACTCAAAATATAATTGGAAAAATTTATGAAGAACCAGTATTCAAGCCAGGTGGAGACAAATATATGTTCATTGAATTTGGTAGTCTTATGGATCTTGAAATAAATTTTACCGCACAAAACTTAGCCAAAGCTATTTATGATAATAAAATTAAAGGTATTTATGAAACTGCTCCTTGTTTTGCATCAATGCTTATTCATTATAATCCTGATGAAATAAAATTTAATGATTTAAAAAATGAGATGAAATCGCTTATAAAATCACTAGGTCCAACTGATGATATTGAGATTAATAGTAGAATCTTCTCATTTCCCACTGTTTACCTTGATAAATGGACAAAAGAATGCATCGAAGATTACTCAAGCAAAATTGCTCAAAAAACACCTGATCCAGAGTTTATAGTAGAGTTGAATAACCTTGAAAATACAGAACAATTTGTGAGAGTGCACTCCGGAACGGAATACTGGGTATCAGCGCTTGGTTTTTGGCCAGGACTTCCATTCATGATGCCTCTTGATCCTAGATGCAAATTAACAGCTCCAAAATATAATCCACCAAGAACTTGGACTCCAAAAGGTGCGGTGGGTATGGGTGGGTCTTCTACGTCAATCTATCCTGACAGGTTGCCTGGGGGTTATCAAATATTTGGTATTATACCAGTTCCTATTTGGGATACCCAAAAAAGTTTTTCAGTATTTGAAGAAAGTATATGTCTTTTTAAACCAGGAGATAGAGTAAAATTTGTACCTACAAGCTATGAAGAGTTTGATCATGTTTCAAATAAAATAAAAGATAAATCATATGATTATAATATTATTGAATATCAAAAATTTTCAGTAAAAAATTACAAAAAATGGCTAACAACAATTGATAAAACAAAAAGATTTTAACTTTTATGGTAAAAGTAATTAAAAAAGGTTTAGAAACATCAGTCCAAGATTATCCTGGAAGAATTGGAACTTTAAATCAAGGATTTCCAGCTTCAGGTCCAATGGATAGCTGGTCTTTTAGACTTGCAAACATTCTAGTTGGAAATCAACCTGGTGAAGCGGCGCTAGAGTGTCAATTTATGGGCCCAACACTTAAATTTAAAAATGATAGAATGATTGCTATTACAGGTGCAAACATGTCTCCTAAATTAGATGGTAAAAAAATTCCATTATGGGAAAGTATAGAAGTTAAGGCAAATCAAACCTTGGAAATGGAGTTTGCAACTATAGGAGCCAGATCATATATTGCCTTTTCAGGTGGTATAAATAGTGAACCATGGTTAGGTTCTAGATCAACATTTCATAAAGCAGGTGTGGGCGGAATTGATGGTAGGGCAATTCAGGATGGTCAAACTTTACCATTAAGAGGAAATAAAACCATCACTAAAAGAAAAATTAAAAAAAATTCAATACCAATAATGTCTACAGATAAAAATTGGTCAATTGAAGTTGTATTAGGTCCAAATGATGATTGGGTGGATAAAAAAGGTCATGAAATTTTTCTTAATTCTAAATGGAAATTACAAGCAAAAAGTGACAGAACAGGATATAGGTTAGATGGACCTAAATTATCTTTTACTGAAAAAGCAACAAATAAAAGTCTTGAAAATGGTTCCGAGCCTTCAAATATAATTGATCAGGGTTATCCTGCTGGAGCTATAAACCTAGCTGGTCAAACTCCTATAATACTTGTTAATGATGGACCTAGCATGGGCGGTTTTATAAATCCATATACAGTTCCATCTTCTGCATTTTGGAAGTTAGGACAAGCAAAACCAGGTGATACTTTTAATTTTATTGAAGTTTCAGTTGAGAAAGCACAATTATTGAGGTCTGAGCAGTCAATTATTTGTAGTGAAGAAAGTCTTGAGTCTTTTAATAATGATAAAAAAATTGATAATGATTTAACGACTAAAAAAGTTGGTCCAATTAAAGTAGTAGATTTTGAAAAAAATAAACTAGATGAAAAAAAAAGAGGAAAAATGATGGAAAAAAAAGGTTTAAAGAATATGAAAGTTCATTTTTTTAATTAACAATTATGTATGAAAGGAACAACTAAACATGACAACTGAAGTAAAAACAACAGTCCCAGGTAATATATGGAAGGTGTTAGTTAAAGTAGGTGACATTGTTAAAAAAGATGATGATTTATTTATTATGGAAGTGATGAAAACAGAGGTTCACCATAACTCTCCAGTGGATGGAAAGATTATTGAAGTCAATATTGTAAATGATCAAGAGGCGGTAGATCCTGGAACAGTTGCTATTATTATTGAATAAAAATATTAACTATGAAAAATACAAAACAGTACTCACAAATTATTGATGATCTGTCTGATGAAATTGGCATTTCAAAAGAAGATACAAAAAGTTTAGTAGATGTCGCCTTATCTTCTGTTGATATAAAAAAAATTAACTATGAGGACTTAAAAGAGGAAATATTGACTTTTTTAGTTATCAATATGTTTTCTCTTATTTGTAAATTATAATTTTATGACAAATAAACTGATATTATTTAATGGTCCAAACTCACCCTTTGGAAGAAAAACAAAAATTACCTCTATGGTTCAAGAGATAGTTTTAGAAGAAAAAATAATTAAAGTACAAGAAGCTAGTTTTTTAGATAAACATAATCCTTTAAGAAAAATACCAACTCTACTAATTAATGATTTAGCAATTATTGATAGTGATAATATTTGTGTTTATTTAGACTCAATTTCGAATAAAAAAACTCTTTTTCCAAAAAATGAATATTTTAAAATTATTTCAATGGTTTCGGTTGCAAATGGATTAATGGAATCAGTTTTAGAGAGACGTATGGAAATAATTAGACCAACTAATGAGCAAAGTAATAGTTTTATCAATAAACAAGAAATTAGAATAGCAAGGACTATCAAATGGCTTGAAGAAAATTGGAAAAATTATAACGATAATTATTTAACTATGGATCAAATAGCTATTGCTTGTTCACTAGAATATACAAATTTTAGACTTGATAACCAATGGGAGAAAGATTCACCTAAGCTTATAAAATGGTTAAAAAATTTTAGACAAAAAGATTTTATGAAATCTACAGTTCCCTTGGAAGCTAAATAGTTTTTGAACTAATCATAATAGAACATCGGTGCCTTTTTCCACTCTAACCATGTAACTGGATCATGACCCCAAACAACCTTTGCATTAGTTTCTTTTGCAATCTTTCTTAATTTTGCTACTGAGTCAGCCGCATCAGAAGCTGATGCAACAAGTCCAGGCAAACATCGATCACACCAATGATCGCCTGTATAACAAGCATCTCCTGTTAATAACATATGACCTGTTTTTGGTAAATTAAGCAACACAGATTGGTGTCCTGGTGTATGGCCTGGTGTAAATATTATTTTAATAACTCCATCACCATATAAATCAAAATAATCTGTTTTTTTTCCCTGTAAAAATTTCCATCTAATATTAGGTTTATCAAAGTCTTCTCTCACATAAGCTGGTTGCGAAAACCAATCAGGATTAAATGCATAATCATATTCTATTCTTTGAGTTATATGTGTAGCATTTGGAAAGTGCCCTATTGCTCCTGAATGATCTAAGTGTAAATGAGTTTGAATAACATTTTTTACATCTTCTGGGTTTGTATTGACAGTTTTTACTTGATCTCTACACCATTCTGATACTTTCATCACTGGATCATAAACATCAGCTACTGAGCCCCAATGCTTATGTTTATCAAGAGCTGCTTCAATTGGCATTCCACCGTCAATAATAACATCTCCTTGGGGATGTTTAATTAAAAACCATGGAACAGGAATTTCATAAGGTTCCTCACCTTGATTCATTTTAATAAATTTTACTTTAGTTTTAATAGACCCTGTTTGAAACATATACAGTCGAACGCCTGTATTAAATTTTGTTGTTTGTTCAAAAATATCTTTATTTTTTTGTTCCATAAGAATTACTACCAAGCAGCCTCATAAATATTAAGTGCGTCATTTTCTGTTACTTCTCTTGGGTTATTAACTAATAAACGAGACTGTTTCATTGCATCTGAAGCCATTTTTTTACATGCATCTTTTGGGATATTTACCTCTCTTAATTTTTGAGGAAGTCCAATTTTTTTTGATAAAAGTTCTAATTGATCAATAAATTCTTTACATACTGCTTGGTTGCCTTGATCTGTATTAATCTCTGGAAAAATAAATGGTGCTAGTTCGGCATAGTCTTTGGTTGTTTTATTATCCGCACTATTAAATCTTAAAACATATGGAAGAACTAGTGAATTCGATAACCCATGTGACACATGAAAAGTACCTCCAATAGGATAAGCAAGAGCATGAACTGCTGCGACAGGTGAATTTGCAAAAGCTTTTCCAGCTAACATTGCTCCAATTAACATGTTACCTCTTGCTTCAATATCAGATCCATCAAATACTGCTTTTTCAATTGAGCCAGCCAAAAGCTTTAGCGCCTCTATAGCTAACATTTTTGAAATTGGATTATTATTTTTGCTTGCTGAGGTATAAGCCTCTATCGCATGAACCATTGCATCTATACCTGTTGCTGCAGTTGTATGTGATGGTAATCCAATTGTTAAATCAGGGTCTAAAATTGCAATATCAGGTAAAATTATTGCTGATGATACACCTTTTTTTTCTTCTTCACCAACCGTGATAATAGATATAGGAGTTACTTCCGAACCAGTTCCAGCAGTAGTTGGTACTAAAACTAGTGGTAACCTTGGACCTTTAGCGTTGGAGACACCCCAGGCATCCTCAATATTTTCGTTAGAACCTAAAATTAAAGAGGTTAACTTAGCAACATCCATTGAAGAGCCTCCACCGAATCCTATAACACCTGTGGCATTTATTTTTTTTCCTACTTCAATAGCATTCAAAAGTGTTTTGATAGATGGATCAGCTTCTACATCTTGAAATATTTCGACTAAAGATGAAAATTTTCTTAATTCATTTAGAGTTGGTTCTGTTAATTTTAATGACATTAAATCTTTATCAGTAATAAATAAAATATTTGGTCCTAATTTTTTAGATACTTCTTCAGAACATAGCTTAGACATTCCACTGCCAAACCTAATTCCTGAAGTTGTGTTAAATATAAAATTATCTTTACTCATAAAACTTAAACATAATAAACATAAAAGATTATTGAAAATATAGCCATACCTATTAATATTAAAATCCAACCATAGCCTGTTCCTAAATTATCTAAATAATTTTTTTCTCCTGAGACCTCATCTGGGTGTTTATGAAGATCACCAGGCTGTATAGGTTTGTTTGGTAAAGTTGATAAATCCATTTTACTTGCTAAAAACCAAATTAACCCAATTCCAAAAAACCACCATATTAATTGATAGCCCCATAAAGAGGGTATTTTTAAAATCCAAAATTCATATCCTGCATCTGGAGCTCCAAAAAAATTATTACCAAGTACTTGGCCTGGACCTACTCCAAAGAATAACCATATTAAAGATATAACATATGCAAAAGATCTTAGTTTTGTTCTACTTGGATGAAGCCCCATATGCTCATTTAAAAAATCATGAAATTTTTGACGATATTCTCTATCTGAGTCTATTTTTGTTAATGATGAAAAAGCAGAAACTGAAAAACAAATAAATACATTAAATAATAAGCCCCATACACCAGAATGAATAGTAAAAGGCCATCTTCCCCAAGGTAATCTATTTCCTGAAATCTGTTGACCAATAGTTTCAGTTAAAATAACAATTATTATTCCAATTATAACACCAGATATTGCAGCACCTCTTGTTATCCAAGGAAACCAAACAAGACCGAGTAAAACTATCAAAAACTGGAATGCTATAGCAATCGAAATTCCACTAAATATAATCATCGCCGGCTTTGCAAATGTTGCTAAATAAAGTGATGCTAAAAATATTAACAGCATTATTATACGAGCTGCACTAAGTTCTTTTTCCCAACTTATGTTTTTACCAAGGTAAGCTTTATATAGATCTCTTGTAACAATACTTCCTGATGTCATTAAAAGAACAGCTGCTGTAGACTGAAGTGCTGCAACTAATCCTACTGCTAATAAACCAGTTAACCAAAGAGCGTGCTTATCCATTAAATTTATAATATGATAAATAATTAATGAGTGATCTTTGTTAGACACTTCTGGTAACAATTTGTTTATAGAAAGACCGCTACTATTGATTTCAGCATTTGCTCCTAATAAATTAGCTCCAATTCCTTGAAAAGTTGTAAATATAAATAACAATAAACCAACAATAACTGCTGATCCCCATATTTGATAATAAGAAAAGGCTTTTGGATGTTTGGCTGAATAACTTAACATTGAAAATGATGGGGAAAGAACTATCCCCATAAAAGTAATTGTAAAAGTAAATATCATCATAGCTGTCCAAGGACCACCAACTGCTTCATTTTTTCCTAATCCTGCAACCCATTGGATAACCCCTGGTAATGCAAAATAACTATTATAATCACCTCCTCCATATCCATTAGTATTTCCCCAAAAACTAATTTTTGTACTTGCTACTTTTGCTAAAGATTTACCAAAAGTTTCAATATCCCCTATAAAAGAATAAGTGATTAAACCTAAAATAATTATTGTTAAAAAATAAAGCCAGGATTGTACTACTCCAACACTAAAGATAGATTTAAAACCTCCTCTTGTAACATAAAACAAAACAATAGTAGATATTACCCACATACCTAATTCTCTAGAAACATACTCACCAGTTAATGTATTTACTAGATAGCCTGTAGCACCAAATAAAACAGCAAGTAAGGGTATTGCGAAAAAAAAAGTTACTAAAACTGAAATAACACGAATTGTGTCACTCTTATAATAATCATAATACATTTCTCCAGGGGTAATGTATCCAAACTTTCTACTTAACATCCATTGTCGTTTAAAAAAAAATATACTTCCTAAAGGAACAGTTATAGCGATAAATGCTGTTCCAACATATTGAAAGCCGTCATGAAAAACAAGGCTAGTTTGAGAGATTACAGTTAAACCTGCAAATGTTGCTGCCGTTGCTGCAAAAAAAAATACCCATGAAGAGATACTTCTATTTGCTAAATAGTAATTTTCTGCATTTTTAGAATTATTTCTTGATCCTCTCACACCCCAAAAAAAACCATAGGCAGCATAAAGCAATATAAAAATAAATAACCAAACAGATTTTTCTGACATAATTTTATTTTTTTAATTCAACCTCAATAAAGGAGTAAGGAAAGTTATTATTATTAAAGACATTATGTTCTACTCCTTTTTCTCTATAATAAGCACCACCTTTAGTGAGTTTCGAAATTGTTTCATTTTTTTTATTATCTATTATTTTTAATTCTCCATCAAGCATTGGAATTACTATGTAATTATATTTATGAGTATGGTGACCTGTGCTGTCACCCACATTAAATGACCACTCAGTCACTATAGTTTTATCATTTTCTATAAGGACTTTAGATTGAGCCATATCTTGAATTCTTTTTTGTTGTCTAGGTGCAACGTCTTGGTGCTGTCTCACCTCTTTCTTTTTTAATTTTTTCAGCAGCTTGTTGTGCTTCCACAATTGAAGTAAAAACTTTGTCTTCATATAAAATAAATGGTTTAGCTCTATCTGCATTTAATTGTGCCACACACCACTCTTTTCCAGGTTTTGTGCACATCACCATATATGCACCTGGGATTGGTCCATATTTTTTATTATTAAGAACAAAAAGACACTCTGCCAGATCACCGATCTTATCTTTATCTAAATCATTCAATGCTACTTTTTCTAATTGATTTAAAGCTGTTGTATTATCAGATCCAAGAATAGCCTTACCATCTGTTCCTTTTGGTCTATTAATTAATTGGTCTTTCATTATGGTAATGGTCCTTCTTTTAAAAATCCTCGAATCGCATTTTCTAAAATTTTAGAAACATTATTATTGTATTCATTGTACGATAAACTTCCACACCACGAAAGGGATCCTGGAGCAAACAGGGCTCCATCTTTTGGTGTTTTATAGTAGATCATGTCAGCTCTAACCATTGGATTTTCAGTTCCACCACCATGATAACCTCTTACAGAAAAATGAATTTCTTCATTTACTTGTAACATAAGGTTGGTGTGATTTTCAGATCTTGCTAGTAAGAAAGCATTATGAGGTGTACCAAATTCAAGGTCATATCTATCTAATTCTACTCCTGCAGCACCTCCTCCAACTAAACCAAAATCTCCAATAACTTCATTTTCACCAACACCTTCAAAAATCCAAGAGCATTCTGGTTTTTTACTATCTGGTTCTCTTTTATAATATGAGGAAACATCAAAGCCATATGCGGTAAAAGTTAATCCACAAACTTTACTTGGTATTCTGCCTCTTGCACGCCACATACCACCAAATTTACCATCAAACGCATTATTATATTCACCAGGATTCGCAGTCCACGCTCTTGTACCCGCTTCTCCTTTTCTAACTTCAATAATATTTAAATTATCAGGGTGGTACTCACTAATCCAATAAAACCCATCAGCTCCTAAATAAATCCATCTACCACCATTTAATTGATAAGACTCATAAGCTGCTAACATTTTTTCTGAACTGTACTCAGGGTGTGATCCTGTTAAAACAACTTGGTATCGATTTAACAAATCAACACCTTCAACATGTAAGTCTTCATCTGTCATTACATCAAAATCTATATTTTTTTCTTCAAGCCAATCTGTTAAGTGAAGGTCTGCATTTAATTGCCATAAAGAAGGTGATAACCAATGTCTATATTTAGGTCTCATATTAAGAATTGGTCGAAGTCTAGATGAATAACAAACTCCACTTCCATCAGAATGTAAAGAGTAAGTTGATAAACCATATTCCCTATGTTCATTTAAGTATAAATCTGCTGCAGACATAACAGGAACTTTACCCGCTAGTAGTTCAGCAACTACAGAATTAGTAGCTAAATTATCATTTGAATATGCTATGTAGCTATTTGATGGAAGTACAAATAGGACTTTAGAAGTAGTTTTACCTTTTGGTGGTTTTATAACAAACGGAATAAAATCCTCAGTTTCAGGTGAATCTTCTCCATTAATTCTTAGTCTTGCTGCGTAAATTCCACTTTTAATAATATCTGGAACATCAAAAGTAAAATCAACTTCCCATCTAGCATCATCAATATCGTCATCATGAAAATGTATAGCTCCATATTCATCAGGTTTATGATGAAAAACCATTTCATCAGCAGTCCAATTGTATCCTGTCATTCCTCTCACTGGTAAATTTACAATAAATCCATTTAAGTGATTTGAAGTCGTGTCAATAATGTGAGTTGAGGCAATATTTTTTGTTATATTTGCATGAAAATCCCAAGCACCAACAACCTCAGATCTAAGTTCTGCTGAACAACCACTATAGCCTCTTGCTAAAGACTCAATTTCTGACTTTGATAAGGCTTTTTTACTTAATCTTGGTCGATCAATTTTTCCATTATAAATAAATCCTTGCTCAGGTAATTCAATAGGTGTTAAAGCTTCTTTGTAGTGAGCTCCATGTATATGTCTTCCTGAATGATCATTAATTGTTGATGCAGATATTAAAAAAGGAGCATCATTGGCTCTTGGTTTTAAGTTATTCGTAGCTTCGACAAATGCAGTTGTTTCATCAGCTGGATGTAATAAGGACATCCCTAATCCAGCATTTGTAGGAGTAACACAAGGCTCTTGATAAAGTTTAATCTTGCCAGTTTCAGCATCGTAACTAACTGCTACAAGGTACCATACTTTTCTCATTAATTTTTTTTCGCTAGACAAGTTCATAACTTGTCCTTGACCATCTCCTATCATTACTGATAAACAAGAATTATCATCAATAAAAAGACCATAACCACTAGAAGTTTTTTCATTCCATTTTGTTAGTATTCCCTGTTTTCCTTTATCTGGTGTTGTTGGAAATATATAAGCTTGCAAGGTAAAACTCGCTACATTTAGACGATCATCTTGAGGAATAATAACATAAGAGCCACCATGAACTTTTTGATTTCTACCTTGGTAAGATTTGTTGCATGTTGCACCAATCTCTTCTTCTTTATAACCAGGGCCTTCTGGATTTGTATCTCCATGGATTAATCTTACAATTTGAACGTCATAATTTTCTTTTTTTTCTGAGTTTACATAAAATTGAATTTTTTCACCTGGAAAGGCTTGGTACTTGTCACTATATCCTGTAATTCTTAACATATTATACCCTTCTCTAAATATTAATTATTCTGCATACTTTTCTAAAAGTGCCACAATTCTTTTCAAAAAAATAGCATGCTCACAAGCTTCTTCTGATGAAAAAGATTCCTCTAGAATTTCAACTGGTTGTCCTCTAACCCCACTTGCAACTCCTATTCTATAATCTTCATGGGGCCTCTTGCATACAGTAAGCAGTTTACCTGCCATTGGTTGTCTTCTTAATTTATCTAAAACTCTTATTAAATCTTTACTGTGCTCAACCATTGGCTGACCATTATGTGGAGCTCTACCAACTGGGCAAGCTCTATGTTCTTCTATTAATCTATTTCTAGTTTTTTCATCTCTTAATAAAGGTAGGACATACTTTTTAGTATTAAAATCATCTACACTTGAATGAGCCTGGTTTAGCTGTGTTCCTGTTTTTTCTTTCATTATTTATTTGTTCTCTCGTTAATAATTTTTAAAGCTTCTATTAAATAAACCCTAAATAATTCATGATTTTCACTCATAGGAAAATGCCCTATATCTGGCATTTCAATATAAACTCCTCCTTTTATCTGTCTTGCTGTATTTTCTGTTGCCTCAGGAGGCGTTAGATAATCATAAGTTCCTGTCATCATAATAACTGGGCACTTGTGACCATCGATATTTTTTAATTCATTTCTCAAGTCATGATCAACTGAGTAAAAATGTAAATCTCCTTTAAATGCTTCTGAACCTTGGGTATAATAATGCCAAGTCAGCCATCTATCTTTTTCTGGAGATTGAGGTGCCATTAAATCCCACGTACCACTTCCACAAACTTGTGCTGCATTTGAATGGGGATGTCTCCACCAGTCTAAATAAAATCCAGGCGCATGATCCGCTGCTTCTACTGGGATTACTGCTCTAAATTTATTTGGGTGACGTAAAGCTAATTGCAGAGCTACGTTTCCTCCAAAAGATGAGCCCATAAATATAGGATCTTTTAAATCAAGTGCCTCACAAAGTTTAACTATAAAATTACAAAAATGATCTGCAGTTAACTTATAATCCTCTTTCCAGAACTCTTTATTGTGTGGTGGATCAGATTTTCCATGTCTTGGTAAATCATAAGCTATTACATTATAGTTTTTAATAATCTCTTCATCTTCAAGTAATCCTCTCCATTGATGGTTATGACAACCAGCTGTATGCTGACAAATCAATGGTATTCCTTTACCATTTTGAAGATAAAAAACTTTATACTCACAATCATCCACTTCAATCGTAACATAACGACCAACAACATCATGATGCTTTACCATTTAATATCTCCTTTAAATTTAAAAAATCTCATTTTAAACTGGCACTCCAGATTTTCTAAGTAATTCAAACTGGACTGTAAAATTTCTCAGATTTTGCATTAAAACTAAATGATTCCCCTCAATTTTAAGATCTTTTCTAAAACTTGCTGAAAATATTCCGTGATACATAGGTTTAGGAATGGGCTGACTAAACTCTTTCCAAGTATTTGCAGATGCTCTCAGAGCAAAATCATAGGAATCTAAAGGTCCAGGTTTAGTGTTTATATGTTTCACTTTACCATCATGCATTTCTATAATGACTTTCACTTTTTCCATATCAAACATAAAAGAACATGAATAATATTTCGCCATGGCTGCAATAGTTGCATCACTATTTGTAAGATCTTCATATTTTTTTGCCCAATTATCTAAATCACTACTCATAATATTTATTTATTCTTTTATTTTGGATCTTTAGTTCCCTTGGTTGGATCTTTATCAAAATTCATATGAAAGTCTTTTTTTGGATTTTCATAATCTCCTAAAATATTCCTGATATTGCTAACTTCTCCAGGGGCCATCCCTATCTCTTTAAGTAAACCATCTAAAAAGGGTTGGTGAGCTCTGTAGCGTAATGCAGAACTAACAACATTGTCTGCTAAGTTTCCGCTTCTTGCTGCTGCTCCATCTTTGGTTCCAACACTTTCTGAGGTTCCACCACCTGAACCATTTGAGTTACCACTAAAACCAGGCAATCCATTAACATCGATAATCTTAATATCATTAATGTTAGACATTGGTTTAACACTTTCTCTGATAATTGATTCAATTTTATCAGCAAGCTTTAAACGTAATGCACTTCTTCTACTTGCATCACTTCTAAGGTTTTCAGCAGCATTTAAAGATTCTTTACCAGCTGCATCTATTTCATATCTTAGCTTAGCAGCCATAGTAGAGTGTCTTTCTTGTTCTGCTTTAGAAGCAGCTGAAATCACATCAACCTTTTTAATTCCTTGTGCCTTTTCAACATATCTTGCTGAGTTTGCTCTCTCTTCTGCTTCAATTGCTTTACCTCTTGTATTCTCTTCCTCAGTTTTAGATTTTAATACTTGTTTAGATTTATTGATTATCTCAAGATTTTTTTGATGCTCTTCTATACTTATTCTTTTAGCTTTCTCTATATCAAGAAGCCTCACCACTCTCTCTGATTCTATTCTATGTGAGTCTATATTTTTTTGTTGCTCAATTTTAGCATTCTTAATTTGTTGTTCAGAAATAATTTGCGCTTCCTCTGAATCTTTTTGTCTTGCTGATTGCTCTTTAATTATTACTGCTTTTTCTTGAGCACGTTTTACATCAACATTTCTTTGCTTCTCTAATCGAGCGTATTCACTTTCTTTATCTAGATTTAAGATTTTAACTTCTGTTTCTAAATCTTTTTGTCTTATTTCAAAAGCTGAGTTTCTTTCTAATTCATTTTGCTCTTTTCTACGTTTTTCAATTTCTTCAACAAGTCTTGTTTCAGTTAATTTTTTTTCAACTTCAATAACTTGATTTTGCGAAATTTTTGCAACTTCAATTTGCTCTTGATTTCTTATCTCAGCTTCTTCAGCCTCTCTTTCTTTTTCAGCTTTTTCTTTTATCGTTGCTGTTCTCTCTTTAGCTTTCTGAATAGCAATTTCTCTTTCTTGCTGATACTTAGAAAATTCTTCATTTTTCTTTATTTCTAACTCTTTTTGAATTGTCTCTAAATTTTTATTTTCAATAGAGATTTTTGTATCTTGAGTAATATCATTTCTTTTTTTCTTTCTAGACTCAATTTGCTCTGTTAACTGAGTTAAACCTTGGGAATCAAAAGTATTTGCTGGATTAAACATTTCAATTGGTGCTTGATCTAAAGATATTATAGATACCGTTTCTAACGCTAGCCCTGTATGACCTATTGACTCATTTGCAATTTTTGCAACTTCTTTAACAAATTGACCTCTATTTTCTTGTATCTCATCAAGGGTCATTTTTGCTGCAACTTCTCCAAGTGCATCAGCAAAACGACCTGCTACTACTTCTTTTAAATGTTCTGGATCAAGAGTTCTATTACCTAAAGTTTGTGCTGCAGTTGAAACAGCTTTTGCTTCTGGTGGAACTTTAGTAAAAAATTCTGTAATTAGTTCTGCTCTCATTCTATCTTTTGTAATCAGAGATTTATCCCCTGCTCTCTTAATACTTAAACTTAAAGTACGCATTCCAACTTGGGTAATATTATGAATTATAGGTAAAACAAAAGCTCCTCCAGAGATAACAACTTTTTCTCCAAGCATACCTGTACGTACAAATGAAACTTCTTTTGAAGATCTTCTATATAGCCAGTGTAATAAATAAACTATAATTGCTATTCCAAGTGCAACTAGAATTATTGCCGCTATTATGTCTGCTCCTTTAGTCATATATTATTCCTCCTTAATTCTTATTTTCTTTTTTTGTGTCTTCTAAAGCTGCACTATAAATTATCATTCCAAAAATAATTTTATTCAAAACATCAGCTAAATTATAGATTATGTTCAAACTATTGATGTTTGCACCACCTGCTAAATGTTCAATAAAGTATCCAATGTGGTAAATAGAAAAACCAATGGTTATTATTAGTCTATTTGCAAAAAATGCCATCTGAACACTCTCATTATTGCATGATGCGTTAGTTCTACCAGCATCACCCATATAAAGCTCTCCTATGATATAGAGCCAACCAACAATACCTACTAGGAACCCTAGAGTTACACTCATATAACCATATGCTCCTAAAAGTTGTGCAATAACCCAAATTAGTGTCCCAACAAGCAATCTCCAGAACATCCCACGCTTAACATCTGTAACAGACCTAAGCATCACATAGAAAGTGAGTATCGAAAGAGGAAATGTTAGTATCCAGTCAATATATCTAAGTGCTGTAGGCGCTTGACCATTCATCACCCATAAATTCTTTGCATAAAAGTAGTGTATAGAAGACATCAGAGCTATAACTCCAATGAGATTCATTACAGTTCCCCATTTAGATGATAGCCGACCACTTTCACGGAAGAAAAATATCGCTGCACCTATCATTGCAACAGATATTAACCAAAAAGAACCGCCAACGACGTCTTGTGGCATTAATAGTTTGTTCATTAACTCAAATCTCTCTCTCTATTCACATTAAACGTTCTATTGTCGCACAAATCAATTAAATAATGTTGATTATAAATATATATATAATTTAGAAGTGTTTAAATTCTTCTTTTTTAAAAAATAAATTTAAAAAAATTAAGAGAGAATAGATTCAATCATAACTAGAATAGTATAACAAATCTCTTTTTAATTACTCTTTGTTTATAAGGTAGATTCTATTTTGCTGAATATTATCCAAGTATATTATATTACTTTAAAATGCTTTCAAAAGTCATAACTATCGCTCAACAAAAAGGAGGTACTGGAAAAACCACTCTTTCAGTACATTTGGCTCTAGCTTTTATTAAATATCACAACTTAAAAGTAGCCATTATTGATACAGACCCTCAAGGAAGCTTAGGTAAATGGTTTATGATAAGGACTGAAAAAAAGGTTTCCAATGAAGGTCTAACTTTTAAAACTGCAAGTTTATGGGGTGCTCAGTATGAAGCCAAAACGTTAAAAACAGATCATGATATAGTAATTATAGATACTCCTCCAAAAATAGAGTCAGATGCACGTCCATCGATAGAAGCTGCTGATTTAGTTTTGATACCAATGGCTGCTTCTCATGTTGATTTTTGGGCAACAGGTGCAATTGTAGATATTGCAAAACAAGTAAATAAAAAGATTTTAATACAAATCAATAGATCAAACCAGAGATCAAAGCTTATAGACAAAACAAACAATTTTATAAAAAGTTTAGATCTATTGTCAACGAATACAATAATTGGAAATCGTCAGATTTATACTTCTTCAATGGGTGAAGGCAAAACAGCTGTAGAAAAACAAAAAAAAGGTAATGCTGTTGAAGAAATTAAAAATTTATCAGAACAAATACTCTCTGAAATAAAATAGTAATGCCAGTTCTTCTTACTACAAAAAAAATAATTAAGGAATGGACTGATTATAATAAACACATGAACTTAGCATATTATATTTTAGTATTTGATATGGGTGCTGAAAAAATTTTATCGAAATTTCAAATGGGTGAACATTCTGCTAAAACATTGAAAAGAAGCACAATGGTTGTGGAAACAAGTACCACCTATCAAAAAGAAGTTAAAGAAGGTGAAGAGGTAGATATTTGTTTAATTCATTTAGACCATGATAATAAAAGACTACATTATAAATTAGAAATGTATAACAAGACTGATAATATTTTGTCTGCTACTACTGAAGTTTTAGCACTCTACATAAACTTGGATAAAAGAAAAGTTTCAGAATTTGAAAATGAAAAAATTAAGATAATAGATAATTATATTGAGGAAAATAAAATTAACTTCAATACTGAAGGTTTAAAACTATCAACTAAACTAAAAAAATGAAAATTAAACTTGAACTATTTGGAGCAAGTAGAGACTTTAGCAATAAAGGCTACTTGGAATTTAATATTGAAAAAAAAATCGAATTAAAAGATTTTCGTAAAGAAATTATAAATTATTTAGATATAAATTGTAAAGGTAATGAAAGTTTTATAAAAATTGTAAAAAGTTCTGCTTTTTGTTCTGAAGATAATAATATTATCAATGATAATTTTGAAATTTCAAAGGATCAAAAAATTGGGATTATACCTCCAATAGGTGGTGGTTGATGCTTCATACAAAAATAATAGATATTAAAAAAAATAAAATAAAAACTTCTGAAGCAGAAACTTTTATAAAATCTTCCTCTTTTGGTGCATCCATTATTTTTAATGGTACGGTCAGAAATATTAATGAAAATAAAGAAGTTGTTGGAATAACTTATGATAGTCATGACGAACTAGTATTAAAAAGCTTTGATGAAATTTATAAAGAAGCCACTGAAAAATTAAAAATTATTGATAAAGCTGTATTTATAGAACATATTAAGGGTTATGTAGGACTTGGAGAAACTAGTATAATTATCGCAGTTGCTTGCAAACATAGGGATGAAGCTTACGTTCTATCTAGATATATTATTGAAGAAATTAAAAAAAGATCTCCTATATGGAAAAAAGAACATTATAAAAATGAACAAAGTGAGTGGCTAAAAGGTAATCCTATTCAACATGAAAAAATATAAAAATTCAGAAATTACACCTGAACAAATATACAATAAAAGAAGAAAGTTTATTAAATCTATTGGCTTAAGTGTAGGTTCATTATCCTTAAGCAGTATACCGTTTTTAAACAATGCTTATTCACAAAATAAAGCTGAGCTGACCTCATATAAGGATATTACAACTTATAACAACTATTATGAGTTTGGAACTGGAAAAGGTGACCCTTTCAAAAATTCACAAGAATTTGCTACTAAACCATGGAGTGTTACTATTGAAGGTGAGGTAGATAATCCAATCACACTTTCAGCTGAAGAAATAATTTCTTTATTTCCTTCTGAAGAAAGAGTTTACAAACTTAGATGTGTTGAAGGGTGGTCTATGGTTATTCCTTGGATGGGATTTTCTTTAAGTAAATTACTTAATAAAGTGTCTATTAAAAATAGCGCAAAATTTGTTGAATTTGAAAGTATTTACGACCCATTACAAATGAAAGGTCAAAAGTATCCAGTATTAAACTGGCCCTATAGAGAAGGATTAAGAATTGATGAAGCAATGCATCCTATAACAACAGTTGTTACTGGGCTTTATGGAAAACCTTTACCTAACCAAAATGGAGCTCCATTAAGAATTTTTGTTCCTTGGAAGTATGGTTTTAAAAGTGCAAAAGCAATTGTTAAAATAAAATTAGTTGAAAATATGCCTACATCATCTTGGATGAGATCGTCTCCAAGAGAATATGGGTTTTATTCTAATGTTAATCCAAATGTTTCACATCCTAGATGGTCACAAGCAACAGAGCGTGTCATTGGTGAGGGTATTTTATCTCCCAGAATTGAAACAGAAATGTTTAATGGGTACGGTGATGATGTTGCAAATTTATACTCAGGTATGGATTTAAAGAAAAACTTTTAAATACATAAAATTATTTTTATAAAAATGCGTAAATATATAAAAATACCAATTTTCTTTTTATCTTTACTACCAATATTAATTATTTTTTATCAAATTATCTTTAATCAGTTAGGTCCTGAGCCTGTAAAAGAAATTACACATGTAACTGGTAATTGGACTCTTCGTTTTATTATAATAACTCTTGCAATGACTCCTTTACAAAAATTTACTAAATTAAATTTTTGGATTAGCTATAGGAGAATGTTTGGCTTGTTTGTTTTTTTTTATGCCTCAGCACATATGATGACTTATGTAGGAATAGATTATCGCTTCGATTGGTCTAGTATTAGTGATGATATTCTAAAAAAAAAATTTATATTTGCTGGATTTTTAGCTTGGCTATTATTAGTACCACTTGCTCTTACTTCATCTAAAAGAATGATAAGACTGTTAAGAGATAAGTGGAAAAAACTACATAAACTTATTTATATAATTTCTTTATTAGGAATTATTCACTACTTGTGGTTAGTTAAAGTAGTTACAGTTGAGCCCTTAATTTATCTTATAATTATAGTAATTTTACTAACTCTAAGAGTTAAAATGAAATTCAATTAATTAATTGAATTTTTTTCTGGAACACAAATCTCTGATCTTGTTAAAAATCTTCTGCCAGTTCCATTATCGAGTGAAAACATTCCACCCATACCTTGAATACAATCAATAATTAAATCTGTATTTTTCCATGCTTCATGTTGAGTTTCACTTATATAAAAAGGAATACCGCCAATTTTTCCAATTAAAACATCGTCATCACTTACAAGAAATTCCTTAACTGGGTAACACATTGGAGCACTACCATCACAACATCCACCAGATTGGTGAAAAAGCAATTCTTTACCATGATCTTTTTTAAGATCTTCAATTAGCTCTAAAGCTGAGGGTGTTGCTGAAACTTTCATAGTTATATGGCCTGTAGTTTAATACAGGCCATCATAATATATCTGTTAAAAGAAGCCTAATTTTTTCTCACTGTAAGACACGTGTAAGTTTTTCACCTGTCTATAATGATTAAGCATCATTTTATGTGTTTCTCTACCGATTCCAGATTGTTTGTAACCTCCAAAAGCAGCATGAGCTGGATAAGCATGGTAACAGTTAGTCCAAACTCTACCTGCCTGGATTCCTCTTCCCATTCTATAAGCAACATTACCGTTTCTAGTCCAAACACCTGCTCCTAAACCATAAAGAGTGTCATTAGCAATTTCTAATGCATGAGCTTCATCTTTAAATTTAGTAACAGATACTACTGGTCCAAAAATTTCTTCTTGGAAAACTCTCATAGAGTTATTACCTTCAAAAATAGTAGGTTGGATATAATTTCCTTTCTCCAAACCACTGTTTAAGTTAGCAACTTCACCACCACATAGAACTTTAGCACCTTCTTTCTTACCTAAATCTAAGTAAGATTTTATTTTTTCCATTTGTTCTAATGATACTTGAGCACCAATCATAGTTTCCATTTTTAGAGGATTGTCTTGCTTGACTGCTTTTGTTCTAGCAATAGCTCTTTCCATGAACTTATCATAGATAGATTCTTGGATTAATACTCTACTAGGACAAGTACAAACTTCACCCTGATTAAGGGTAAACATTGCAAAACCTTCAAGACATTTATCAAAGAAATCATCATCTTGATCCATGACATCCTCAAAGAAAACATTTGGAGATTTTCCACCTAATTCTAAAGTTATTGGAATTAAGTTTTGTGATGCATATTGCATGATCAAACGTCCAGTTGTTGTTTCACCAGTAAAAGCAATTTTTCTGATTCTTTTAGATGATGCTAATGGTTTACCTGCTTCAAGACCAAAGCCACTTACAACATTAACAACTCCTGGAGGTAATAAATCTCCAATCAGTTCCATTAATAGTAAAATAGAAGCTGGTGTTTGTTCAGCTGGTTTTAAAACTACACAGTTTCCTGCAGCAAGTGCTGGTGCAAGTTTCCATGTTGCCATTAATAATGGGAAGTTCCAAGGTATAATCTGTCCAACTACACCAAGTGGCTCAGGAATATGATAAGAATATTCACTATTACTTATCTCTGAAACTGAACCCTCTTCTGCTCTAATAACTCCAGCAAAATATCTCCAATGATCAACAACAAGTGGTAGATCGGCAGCCATACATTCTCTAATTGGCTTTCCATTATCTAAACATTCAGCAGTAGCTAATAGTTCTAGATTTTTTTCTATAACATCAGCTATTTTAAGTAGCATGTTAGATCTTTCAGTTATTGATGTAACTCCCCAAGTAGGAAAAGCAGCATGTGCAGCATCTAATGCAGCCTCAACATCTTTTGCATCTGATCTTGGAACAGAGCATATAACCTCATTATTGATTGGACTTACGTTGTCAAAATATTTACCTGACTTTGGTTCAACAAATTTTCCTCCTATAAAATTTCCATATTTTTCTTTAAATGGAAATTTGACTTTTAAGTGAGACGTATCTAGTAACGGAGATCGTCCACCTTTTACTGTTTCTGTGCTCATTTTTATCCTCTCTCTCTTATTATTATTCTTAAGCTTATTTTTTTTGATTGGTTTGTGTAACTTCTTTTTAGTCACACCCTTTTTAACTTTTTTAATAATCTTAGATTTTTTTTTAACTTTAGGTTTTGACTTTTTGACTGTTTTTTTTCTTTTACCAGCCATCTTTTTGTTAATAGCCATGGAAATATTTAAACAAAAAAGAATGGTAATATCTATATTTTAAAAATTAACTTTCTACTTAAGATTGAATGCAACCTACATCTTGTGCTTAATTGAAATGTGTCTAATATTTTAATTATGACAGAAGATAAAAAACAAGAATTACAATCAGCCACTTTTGAGAGATTGCTTAAACATTTAGATGAACGAAAAGATGTTCAAAATATAGACATTATGAATCTTGCTGGTTTTTGCCGAAACTGTTTGTCAAAATGGTATCGAGAAGAAGCTGAAAAAAAAGGTATTGAAATTTCAGACTTAGATGCACGTGAGCATGTGTATGGTATGCCTTATTCTGAGTGGAAAGAAAAATATCAAAAATAATTATTTTTCTTTAAGTCTTGGAAATAGTTCTACAAAATTACAAGGCTTATGATTTATATCTAATTGATGTTTTAAAATTCCATCCCAAGCATCTGTGACCCCACCAGAAGACCCTGGTAAAGCAAACACATACTTACCATTAGCCAACACAGCACAAGCTCTAGATTGAATAGCAGATGTACCAACTGATTTTAAACTAATTGTTCTAAACACTTCTCCAAAACCTGGTATATGCTTATCAGCAATATCGTTCACTGCCTCTGGTGTAATATCTCGACCCGTAAGTCCAGTGCCACCTGTTGTAATTACAACATCTATTTCAGACTGATTAATCCAATCTTTAAGAATTTTAACAATATCTTCTTTGTTATCTTTGCAAATTTTTCTATCTACTAATTTATGTTTAGCTTCTTCTATTTTATTAACTAAGATCGCACCCGACTTATCATTCTCAAAAGTTCTAGTGTCTGTAACTGTTAAAAGTGCTATGTTTACAATCATAAATTTAAATTAATTATTATGATTATACTATCATTTTTATTTCTTCTAACAGCAACATTATATTCAAGTGTTGGATTTGGTGGTGGTTCTACCTATCTAGCTCTTTTATTAATTTGGGATATTCCTTACTTGATCTTTCCTGTAATTGCTCTCTTTTGTAATATTATTGTCGTTTCAGGAAATTGTATTAATTATATTAAAGCAGGGAATATCAATCTTAAGATACTAACTCCATACTTAGTATCATCTGTTCCCCTTGCATTCGTAGGTGGGTCTTTATCAGTAGATAAAGAAGTTTTTGAAATTTTACTTTTTGCTGTCTTGACACTAGCTGGAGTTTTTCTTCTTGCGAAATTTCAATCTTTTGACCAGAAAATTGAAGTTTATAAAAAGATACCAAAAATATTATCGTTATTAATCGGTGCTTCAATTGGATTCGTGTCTGGCGTGGTTGGAATTGGTGGTGGAATTTTCTTAAGCCCTATATTGTTATTAATTAGAGTGGATAGTGCTAAAAATATTGCTACAGCAGCATCTTTATTCATACTGATTAATTCTTTATCAGGACTTGCAGGTCAATTTACAAAAGCATCAACAATAAATGGGATTTATGATTATTGGCCATTATTTGTATTTGTTTTAATAGGCGGTCAACTAGGAAACTATTTAAATCTTAAGATTTTTCCCACAAGAATGTTGGCTCTGGTAACATCAGCACTTGTCATATTTGTTGCTATTCGAATGGGACTGAAGTTGTTTGCATAACAGGGGTATTAAATTATTATAGATAAAATATGAAAACATTCAGAGCATTTGGACCAACTATAGGAAAAACAAAATTATCCAAAAAAATTATCACTATATTAAATAATCAGGTTGATAAATCTCAATTATCTAAAAAAAATGATTATAGCTCTAAACTTGCAAGTCAAATTAAGAATGAAATCAAGATACCCAAAACAATAATTGATAAAAGTTTGTCTAAAGAACTGATAAAAAATATCAAAATCTATCTTGATAAGTCAGATGTTAAAAAAATTAAAGAAATTAAGATAATTAGTCTATGGGTAGTTAGGCAATTAAAAAATGAATATAATCCAATTCATTATCATGAGGGACAATTGTCAGGGGTTGGTTATCTTAAAATTCCAAAAGAAATGAATCAAAACAAACTTGTTAAAAATAAAAAGTTTAAAACTAATGGAACTATTGATTTCATTAATGGTCAAACAAACTTTTTGAGTAAAAGTATCTATAACTTAAACCCTAAATTAGGGGATCTATTGATTTTTCCAAATTATTTGATGCATACTGCCTACCCTTTCAATGTTAATGGTGAGAGAAGATCTTTCTCATTTAATGTTAAAATATTATTCAAGAAATGATTTACTAATCAGCTTTTTAGTAGTATTAAGAGTTTAACCGATTTGATCCATATTGCAGGTACTAACTGCTAAAAAGGAAATCATTACATAATTGGTAAAGGTAGTTGGACTATATTGTGCACCTGGCATAAAGCTAAAGCACTAAAAAAGTAAGGAATCAAAATGGATATTAATTTTTTTAAGGAAACAAGAGTTTTAGATGGAGGTATGGGGCAAGAGTTATTAGCAAGGGGAGTAGAAGCAAGTGGAACTCTTTGGAGTGCCAATGCATTGTTGCAAGAAAAATACCATCAGCTTTTGCTTGATACACACTTAGATTTTATAAATTCTGGTGCTGAAATTATTGTAACAACAACATTTACTACAAGAAGAATGAGATTAAGAGACAATGGTGTTGAAGATAAATTTGAATATTTAAATACTAAAGCTGGTGAGATAGCAAAAAAAGCAAAAGATTTAAACCCGCATATTTTAGTTGCAGGAGGTTTACCTCCTCAATATTTAACCTATGAGGTAGACACAAGATCTGATAACGAAATTAAAGAAAATTTCTATGATCAAGCAAAATTGCTTGATCCCTTTATAGATTTTTTTTATTTAGATGTATTAAGTAGTGTAAGAGAATTTAATTTAGCAATCAAAGCCATAGAAAGTTTTAAAAAACCTTATTTGATTGGTGCTCATATATCAGAAGGTGTAAAATTACCAAGTGGTGAAAATATTTCTGAGATTATGACAACAATAGATCATAAAAAATTACTTGGTGTAATGCTTTCGTGTGTATCACCTGAGAATTATGAAAAAAATCTTGATGAAATAAAAAGCTTAGGTGTTCCATTTGGGTTTAAACTCAATGGATTTGTTACAACAAAACCAGCTGCAGGTTACACAAATACTTTTAACAAAAGTAAAACAGGAAACCCAAATGAATTTTTGGGTCACCGAGAAGATCTCATACCAGAAAAAATGGCTCTGTTTGTAAAGAAATTTAAAGAAGCTGGTGCAACTATTTTAGGAGGTTGCTGTGAAACTAGGCCAGCACATATTAAGGAAATGGCTAGACTTAAGTAGTTTTTTTATTTCCTGCTTTTTTTACAAAATAAAGTCCAACCAATACTGCTAACAATGAAACTAAAACTTTATCAGTAATTATTTCATCTAAGAATATGTAGCTTAAAATAATTCCAAAAATAGGTATCAAATAAGAAACTTGTGATTGAAATATTAGTCCATTGTTCTTTAAAATTCTAAATCTAAGAAGCCAAGCCAAACCTGTTGATACTAAACCAAGATAAACTACGGAAATACTTGACACTATTGAGGGTGTAGTTTCCCAAGGTTTTTCTATAAAAGAAACTAATGGTATCAAAATAATTATAGCCCAGATTAAAATTGATCCAGTTACATTTTCATTTTTTTTATCACTGATTTTGAGAGTTAAAACTCCACCTATGACATAGCAAGTTGATCCAAGTAAAATCATTAATGCAGAGAAAAAATTATTATCATTAATTAAAAAATTATCTGAAAACAAATAAACAATTCCTGAAAATCCTATCAATATTCCAAATGTTTTAATAAAATCAAATTTTTCATTTTTAGTAAAAAAATGTCCCAATACAGTTGAGCTTAATGGTGTGGTTGACATTAATATTGCTGCTAAATTACTTTGAACTGATTTTACACCGTAGGCAATTAAAAAAAATGGCAACACCAAATTTATAAATCCAATTATAGCAAACCAATGCCAATCTTTTGAAAAGGCTTCTATTTTAATTTTTTTATAAAAACAAAGTAACAGTACTGGAATTGATCCAAAAAAAACTCTTAAGAAAGCAATTGTAATAGGACCAAAAGATTCTGTTGCAATTTTTATATTAAAAAAAGCTGAAGCCCATATTAAAGCTAAAATTACTAACAAAGTATAATCAATTAATTTAGGCTGTCTCATTCAATTATGTCTTCGACCTTTCCATTTGTAATTTTCTGAATATTTTTAAAATTAATCTTAAAAACGCAGTTTGGATGTCCAGCTGCTGCGAATAACTCATTAAACCTTTCTAGAGAATTATCTATTATAATTTCAATTTTTTTTAAATGACCGATCGGTGATACACCGCCAATTGTATATCCTGTTTGAACTTTAACGTCCTCTGGAGATGCCATAGAAACATCCTTTTTAGCCTTAATTTTCTTTAATTTATTTAATGAACACCTTTTATCTCCTGCAACTAAACACAAGATAAAACCATCATCAGTTTTAAATAGTAAACTTTTGACAATTGCTCCTACATTACAATCTAGGGCTGCTGCCGCATCTTGCGCTGTTCTTGCTGAATTTTCTAAAATGATAACCTCTAGGGATTTATCAAAACCCTTTAAAAATCTTTCTGCTCTTTTAACAGGCTCTTTATCTAATAAGCTCATATTTCAACTAATAATTGATTGATAATTTAACAAATAATGTTGTAATTCATATGTAAAAAACGCATAGGTGATATTTATTAATCAAGCAATATTATTAGAAAAATATTTGTTAATAATTGACTACAAAATTTAAAAAAGGGAGAAACTATGACTGCTGCTAACGTTTTAAAATTTATGAAGGAAAAAGAAGTTGAGTTTGTTGACTTAAGATTTTCAGACCCTAGAGGAAAACTTCAACACTTGACAATGGATCATACTATTGTTGATGAAGAAATGTTGAATGAGGGTGTATTTTTTGATGGCTCATCTATTGCTGGTTGGAAGGCTATTAACGAATCTGACATGATTTTAAAACCTGACACATCAAGACTTGTTATGGATCCTTTTACATCTCATAATACTTTAATTCTTTTTTGTGATATTTTAGATGCTGTTAAAAGATCTCCTTATGAACGAGACCCAAGAGGAACAGCTAAAAAGGCAGAAGAATATCTAAAAAAATCTGGTGTTGGTGACAAGGCATTCTTTGGCCCTGAACCTGAATTTTTTGTATTTGACGATGTAAGAATTAATAACGATCCTAATAACACTGGTTTTAAAATAGATAGTAAAGAAGGTCCTTATAACTCTGGCACAGAATATGCTAATGGAAATATGGGTCACAGACCTCCTGTAAAAGGTGGTTACTTTCCAGTTCCTCCAGTTGATAGTGAGCAAGACATGAGAGGTGAATACTTAAAAAGTTTAAAAGAAGTAGGTATTAAAGTTGAAAAACATCATCACGAAGTAGCCCCAAGTCAACATGAACTAGGTATGTACTTTGGAACTCTTGTTGATCAAGCTGATAACGTTCAGTTATATAAATATGTTGTTCAAATGGTTACACATTCATTTGGAAAAACAGCAACCTTTATGCCAAAACCAATTGCTGGTGATAACGGTTCTGGAATGCATATTCACCAATCAATTTGGAAAAATGATAAGCCAGTTTTTTCTGGTGATGCTTATGCTGGGTTATCTGAAACTGCACTTCATTACATTGGTGGTATTTTAAAACATGCAAAAGCGATTAATGCTTTTTCAAATGCTACAACAAATAGTTATAAAAGATTAATTCCTGGCTTTGAAGCACCTGTTTTACTTGCTTACTCTGCTAGAAATAGATCTGCTTCTTGTCGTATACCAATTTCATTAAGTAAAAATGGTGCAAGATGTGAAATAAGATTTCCTGATGCCTCAGGAAACCCTTACTTAACTTTTGCTGCAATGCTTATGGCTGGTTTGGATGGAATTAAAAATAAAATACATCCAGGTGAATCTTTTGACAAAGATCTTTATGATTTACCTCCAGAAGAAGTTAAAAATATTCCAACTGTTTGTGGCTCTCTAAGAGAGGCAATGGAAAGTTTAGATAAAGATAGAGATTTTTTGACTGAAGGTGGTGTATTTACTGACGATCAAATTGATGCTTACATCGCATTAAAATTTGAAGAGATACATAGATTTGAACATGCACCTCATCCTGTAGAGTTCGAGATGTATTACAGTAGTTAAGACTAATTACTGTCTAGTTGTTGCAATTGTATCTTTGTTAATTCCTTTTTTAACAACGTAATCCTGTGTGCCGTTAGCACCAGTGTTTACTTCTTTTCGAAGAGTCTTAAAAAAAGTTCTTTCTTTCAGTGACTTTTCTAAAGATTTAACAAGATTTTTAAATTCGAATTTGTTCATACCTATTTAATACCCTAGATATGTGATATTTGCAATACTGATATGCGTTAAAGTAATATTAAACTTTAAATGATTCACCACAACCACAACGCTCAGATTCATTGGGGTTATTGAATACAAATGATGATGAAAATTCCTCTTTTTTGTAGTCCATTTCAGTACCTAATAAGTACATAACAGCTGCAGCATCTACAAAAACTTTAACACCTTTATCTTCTATAATTTCATCTGTTGGATTAATTTCTTTTGCATATTCCATTACATAAGACATGCCAGCACAACCACCAGACTTAACTGCAACTCTAACACCAATTGAATTCGACTCAACTCCAGACATAATTTCTTTAATACGACTTGCAGCATTATCACTTAATTTAATTATAGGATTCATTATAGATTTAACTCCAATTTGGCAGCTTCTGACATCATTGATTTTTCCCAAGGTGGTTCAAAAACTAAATCTAGATCAACTTCTTCAATGCCTTCAACTTGCATTGCACTATCTTTAACTTCTTGAGGTAAACTTTCTGCAACAGGACAATTTGGTGTAGTCAAGGTCATTATAATTTTAGCTTTAGACTCATTTACCTTAACATCATAAATTAAACCTAATTCATAAATATTGACCGGTATCTCTGGGTCATAAATTTTTCTAATTTCAGCTATTACTTGTTCTCTTAAATCCATAATTTAATCTAATTTTTCAGTATTAATTTCTTCTTGAGTATTGTCAATTGCAGAAATTAAAGTATGCCATGATAAAGTCGCACATTTTACTCTCATTGGATATTGTTTTACACCAGACAAGCACATTAATTTAGTTTTTTCATCTTCTTCTAAGTTTTTTGATTTTAGCTCAGGGTTTTCTTTAATCATGCCTAAAAAATCATTTACAATTTCTTTAACTTCCACCTCTTCTTTTCCTTTAATCAAATCAGTCATAATAGATGCTGAGGCCATTGAAATTGCACAGCCACTACCTTCAAATGAAATATCTTCTACTTTTTTATTCTCATCAAGTTTTAAAAATACATGAACATTGTCACCACATAATGGATTCTTTCCCATTGCATCTTTATTGAAATTTTCAGTCTTTCTTAAGTTGCGTGGATTTTTACCGTGCTCTAAAATTATTTCTTGATAAAGTTCTTTTATATTCATTAAATATTAAAAATTTTCTTACAGTTGTTAATAGAATTATTAAGTTGATCCAGATCATCTTTTGTATTGTAAACACCTAATGAGGCACGTGCACTTGCGGGTATTCCTAATTTGTCATGTAGAATTTGACAACAATGATGTCCTGCTCTAATGGCAACACCATCTTCATCTAATATTGTAGCTATGTCATGTGGATGAACACCTTCTATAGTAAAGGATAAAACTGCCGATCTATGTTTTGGGTTACCAATTAACTTAACTGAATTATTTTTTCTTAAAATTTCTTGACCATACTGGATTAATTCTTGTTCATGATTAATCATGTTTTCAATTCCAATTTTTTCTAAAAATTTTATAGATTGATCAAATGCTATAACTTGTGCTGTTGCCATTGTGCCAGCTTCATATTTATTAGGTAAATCACCATATGAAATACTATCTTTTTTTACATCTTGAATCATACCACCACCACCTTGATAGGGTGGTAGTTCCTCTAGCCACTTTTTCTTTGCATATAAAACACCAAGACCTGTTGGCCCATACATTTTATGGCAAGAAATAGCATAAAAATCACAGTCTATATCTTGCATATCAAGTTTTAAATGGGGAGCGCCTTGGCATCCATCTACTAAAACCGCAATACCTTTTGAATGAGCAAGTTCTGTTATTTCTTTAACTGGTAACACTGATCCTGTTACATTTGATAAGTGTGTAATAGCAATTAATTTTGTTTTTGATGTAATTTTTTTTTCAATACTTTCTAAAGTAATTTCTCCATCATCATTAATTTCTGCAAACTCAATCTTTATACCTTTAGATTGTCTTAAAAAATGCCAAGGTACGTAATTAGAATGATGTTCAAGTTCTGTTATAAGTATTTCATCACCTTCTTTTAAAAATTTTTGACCATAGGTATTAGCTACAAGATTAATTGCCTCAGTTGCACCTTTAGTGAATACAATTTCATTTTTATCTTTAGCATTAATATACTTTTGAACAGAAGATCTTGTATTTTCATAAAGATTAGTTGCAGCTACCGCTAAGTAATGAACACTTCTACCTGTATTTGAAAATTCATTCGTATAGAAATCATTAACTCTATCAATTACAGATTGTGGTTTTTGTGATGAGTTAGCACTATCAAGATAAACAAGATCATTATTATGAACTTTATTATTAAATATTGGAAATTCTTTTTTAATATTTGCTATACTCACTCTACAACTCCCATTATATCTTTAATTAAATCTTTAATTTCTGAATCAGTAATTTTTTCAACTGCATCCATTAGAAAACCATTAATCAATAATTCTTTTGATTGCTGATGACTTAAACCTCGAGACATTAGATAAAATATGGAGTCTTCATCTAAGTTACCTGAAGTTGATCCATGTGAACATTTTACATCATCTGCATAAATTTCAAGCTCTGGTTTACCATCAAATTCTGTATTTTCATTTAAAAGTAAAGCTTTACTAAGTTGATATCCATTTGTTTTTTGCGCTTTTTGGTCAACAAAAATTTTGCCTTGATAGATACCTTTAGATTTATCATTTAAAACAGTTTTGATTAATTGATAGCTTTTTGTATTTTCTGCTAAATGATTTATGTTAGTTTTAATTTCATGATGTTGTGCATTTTTCAAATTTATTACACCATTAATAAATGCAGAACTATATTGATCGTTTAGATTACAGTTTACTTCATTTTTGATAAATTTAGATCCTGTTGAAAAAATAAAATTTTCAGAAATGCTATTTTTCTCAAGATTAATATTATTATAAAAATATTTAATATTAGAATTAGTTTTATGATCAATCTTATAGCTTTTAAGGATTGCATTTTGAGCAATATCAAAATTTTGAGTTATATTAATGAAATTATTTTCAGACTGATCATCAAATATAGTAACTAATTTCAAACTACTATTTTTTTCTAATTTAATGTCTGTTCTTAAATTGAGTGCAGTTGAGTTAATATCCTTAGTAGTAATATTATATAAAATTAAAGGCTTATTTAGTGCGTAATTCTCTTTAACGATAATACCAATATGTGCACTAGCTAGAGCATGATTTAAAGATACTAATGGATTAATACCATTGGTATTGTTGCTTAAATCTAAATCATTATTAATTAAAACTTTAGTGTCATCTTCATACTTGATGTCTATTTTTGAGATAGCTCCATTAATAAAAATAATTTTATTATGTTCAAACTTATTAATTAAAGATATTTGTTCTTTAGGTTCATAAGTTTTATCATTATAAAAACTTAAATTTTCAATATTAGATGATATTATTTGATTTAAATCTGAAAATTTCCAATCTTCAATTCTTTTATTTGGAAAGCCTTTATCAATAAAATTTGTTAGATTTTTCTTTCTAATCTCAAAATTACTTTCAGAAAATTTTAGATTTTCTGTCATCTTATTGAAATCTGATTTTAATTGTTCGATCATTTAACTAAGTGTTTCGTATCCTTTACTTTCTAATTCAATTGCCAATTCAGATCCTCCAGATTTAACAATTTGGCCATTAATTAAAACATGAACAAAATCTGGTTTAACATAATCAAGCAATCTTTGATAATGGGTAATAATTAAAAAAGAACTATCTTTATTTCTTAAGGCATTAACACCTTCAGATACTATTTTTAAAGCATCAATATCAAGCCCAGAATCTGTTTCATCTAAAATAGAAAGTTTAGGATTTAATATAGACATTTGAAGTATTTCATTTTTTTTCTTTTCACCACCAGAAAAACCTACATTTAATTGTCTACTTAATATTTTTTCATCAAATTTTAATTCACCTGCTTTTTGTTTAACTAATTTTAAGAATTCAATGGCATCTAATTCTTTTTCACCTTTAGCTTTTTTAATTGCATTTAGAGAGGTTTTTAAGAATATATTGGTATTAACTCCTGGTATTTCCAATGGATATTGGAATGCTAAAAATATTCCTTTATGAGCTCTTTCTTCAATCTCTAAATCTAAAAGATTTTCATTAAAATACTTTACTTCGCCAGTTACTGTGTACCCTTTTTTCCCTGAAAGAACATTTGATAGAGTGCTTTTTCCAGATCCATTAGGACCCATGATTGCATGCACTTCTCCTGGTTTAATTTCTAAATTTAACCCTTTTAAAATTTCTTTGTTATCAATATTCGCTTTAAGATCTTTTATTGTTAACATTAACCAACACTCCCTTCTAAACTAATTCCTACTAATTTTTGAGCTTCAACAGCAAATTCCATTGGCAATTGTTGTAGAACCTCTTTACAAAAGCCATTAACAATTAAACTAACAGCCTCTTCTTGATTTAAACCTCTTTGATTACAATAGAACAATTGTTCATCACTAATTTTAGACGTGGTTGCTTCATGTTCAATATTTGAGCTAGAATTTTTATTCTTTATGTATGGAACTGTATGTGCTCCACACTTGTTACCCATCAAAAGAGAATCGCATTGAGTAAAATTCCTCGCATTATCTGCTTTTTTTGCAATATCTACTAACCCTCTATAGGTATTATCTGCAAAACCAGCTGAAATACCTTTTGATATTATTTTGCTTTTTGTATTTTTACCCAAATGAATCATTTTAGTACCTGTATCTGCTTTTTGATGATTATTTGTTATTGCTATTGAATAAAATTCACCAACAGAGTTATCACCCATCAATATGCAACTTGGGTATTTCCATGTAATTGCCGATCCTGTTTCAACTTGTGTCCAAGATATTTTTGAATTTTTTCCCTTACACAAACCTCTTTTAGTTACAAAATTATAAATTCCACCTTTTCCATCTTTGTCTCCAGGGTACCAATTTTGTACTGTTGAATATTTTATCTCTGCATCATCTAGTGCAACTAATTCTACATTTGCTGCATGTAATTGATTTTCATCTCTCATTGGTGCTGTGCACCCTTCTAGATAACTTACATAACTTCCTTTATCCGCAATAATCAAAGTTCTTTCAAATTGACCTGTTTCTGTAGCATTAATTCTAAAATAAGTAGAAAGTTCCATAGGGCATCTTACACCTTCAGGAATATAAACGAATGACCCATCAGTAAAAACTGCTGAGTTAAGTGTTGCAAAATAATGATCTGATAATGGAATTACAGAACCTAAGTATTTTTTTACTAATTCAGGGTGTTCTCGTATCGCTTCTGACATAGAACAAAAAATAATTCCTTTTTTATTTAACTCACCCTTAAATGTTGTTGCAACAGAAACAGAATCAAATACAGCATCAACTGCAATTCCATTAAGTCTTGCTTGTTCTTGCAATGGAATTCCAAGTTTATTGTAAGTCTCTAATAATTTTGGATCTAACTCATCTAAACTTTTTGGTTTATCATCCATACTTTTTGGTGCTGAATAATAATAAAGGTCTTGATAATCTATTTTAGGATATTTAGGTTTTTGCCAATTAGGCTCTTTTAATTGCTTTAGTCTTTCAAAGGCTTTCAACCTCCAATCAAGCATCCATTGTGGTTCTTTTTTAATATTCGAAATAAACTTAATTACTTCTTCATTTAAACCTTTCGGAGCTCGAGTATTTTCAATATCTGTTGAAAAACCGTATTTATAATCTTTTAATTTTTCTATTTCCTTTTCTCTTGCATCCATTTTAATTTCTACTTTCTGAAGAATTGTTAATAAGATCTTTTAAGTTTTTTTGTTCAAAAAAATTATTGATATGAACTTCAAGTTCATCCCACAAATTATGAGTAATACACTTTGTTGTCTTACTGTTACATCCTTTTTTAGATTCTTTTTTACATTGAACAGTTTTAACTTCTTCATCTACAGCACTAAGTATATTTGCTAATTTAATTTCTTTTGGTTCTTTGTTTAAGATATAACCACCATTAGTTCCTCTAATGCTTTTCACAATATTATATTTTTTTAATTTAGAAAAAATTTGTTCTAAAAAATCTAAGGAAATTCCTTGTCTTAACGATATATCTCTTAAAGATACTGGATTAACGCTGTTAAACTTAGCTAGATCAGCTAATGCCATTACTGCATATCTACCTTTTGATGTTAATTTCATTTTACCCTTATTTAATATGGCTTTTTATACAAACTTGACTAAATTAGTCAAGTATACAATATGCAAAAAAGATAACATATTGTCGCTTAGTTATGATATGTGTATTTTTTTTTGAGAATAATAATCAATATCATTTATGGACAATAAAATAGTAGAAGTTTTTATACCTGGACCTGCCGGAAGAATGGAAGCCAAGTATTACAAAAGTGAAAAAATTACATCACCGATAGCACTAGTATTGCAACCTCATCCTCAATATGGAGGAACAATGAATAATAAAGTTGTGGTTGATACATTTCATACTTTTATGGAAAATGGATTTTCTGTATGCAGAGTAAACTTTAGAGGTGTTGGAAAAAGTGATGGTGAATTTGATAATGGTCAAGGTGAACTTGCTGATGCAGCTGCAGCCCTAGATTGGTTAGAACGTGAAAATTTTGACAATTCACAATGTTGGGTTTCAGGATTTTCTTTTGGATCACTAATAGCAATGCAATTATTAATGAGAAGACCAGAAATAAATAGATTTATCGCAATATCACCACAACCAAACGTATATGACTTTTCATTTTTATCTCCATGTCCTACTTCAGGTTTAATGATCTATGGTAAAAAAGATGAATTAGTTCCCCTAGAACATATTACAGATTTGGACAAAAGGTTAAGCGCACAAAAAGGTATTAAAGTAGACTTTCAAGCTATAAATGATGCTAATCATTTTTTTACTAAAACAGAAGATGTATTAGTGAAAAGTCTAGATAAGTATATCAAAAAAGAATCTGCTTTATTTTAATCTTAATAGTTTTTAACCAAAACTCCACCTGTGCAAGGTTTTTGTACGTCAGTAGTACTAGGATATGAAATTTCTTTTTTGAGTGCAGATCTAATAGCAAGATAGGCAAAAGCCTGAGACTCAATAAAATCTCCATCAATTTTATAATCATCAATTATTTTTAAAGAGATATTTTTTGGCAATCTTTTTTTTATACTATCCATTAAAGATAGATTTTTTCTTCCACCACCACAAACTATTATTAATAACTTTTCATTTTCTCTAATTTTGATTGATTTTAAAATTGATTGATAAATTATTACTGCAGTAAAATCTACTAATGTTGATAAGCCATCTTCATATGAGAGACCTTTCACAAAGCTTAAATCAAAATCTTTTATATCAAATGAAAGTTTTTTTTGATTACTTATATTATCAAAATTATCAATCGCTTGATTTAGAATAATTTCACTTGTTTTTCCAATGTTTGAAGCTTTTCCATTTTCGTCATATTTCATTTGTGTGTGTCTTCTAACCCATTCGTCTAAGAGACAATTACCTGGACCTATATCAAAACTTTTCAGATCTTCATTATTTTTTGAGGTAACAAGAGTGATATTTGCAATACCTCCTACATTTAAAACACAAGCAGGTCTCTCAATTTGATTCTGATTTATTAGTAAGTTGTGAAAAATTGGAGCTAATGGAGCTCCTTGTCCGCCGTTAAGAATGTCATTTTCTCTAAAATTGTAAACTACCTCTTTCTTTAAAAGACTTGATAGTAAATTACCGTCTCCAATTTGTTTTGATATTTTTTCCTGAGCATTATGAAAAATTGTTTGACCATGAAAACCAACTAAATCCACATCTATTCCAGCGTTCATTGTAATTTCTTTACTAATTTTGGCGTGAAATAAGGTGATTTTTCTCTCAAGCTCTTTAATTTGATAAGTATTAGCTGTTAAATCTTTTATTGAATTTATTTTATCCCTTAGATTTAGTAAGTCAGAATAAATTACATCATCATACTCAAAATATTTGTCAAATATAGGTTCATATTTATTTTCTCCATCAGATCTAATAATTGATGCATCAGCCCCATCCATAGATGTGCCACTCATTAACCCTAAAGAAGTATAAAATTTTTCCATTCTTATTTTTTAAGTAAATATTGTATATTCTAGATAGCATATTTATGAATAAATTTTTAAAAGAATTTAAAGATCGGGGTTTCTTTTATCAGTGTACTGGTGAAGAAAATCTGTCTCAATTACTAGATAAAGAAAAAATCAGAGCTTATATTGGTTTTGATTGTACAGCTGAAAGTCTTCATGTTGGTAGCTTGCTTCAAATTATGTGTCTTAGACTATTACAAAAACATGGTCATCAACCAATAGTTTTATTAGGAGGGGGTACTACTAGAATAGGTGACCCATCTGGAAAAGATAAAACTAGAACAATTTTATCTGAAGAAGAAATTGAAAAGAATATAAATAATATTAAAAAAATTCTAAAAAATTTTTTAGATGATAAAGACACAAAAACAAAACCAATATTTGTTAATAATTACACGTGGCTTAAAAATTTAAATTATATTTCATTTCTAAGAGATGTTGGAAAACATTTTACAATCAACAAAATGTTGAGTTTTGATAGTGTTAAAATTAGATTAGAAAGAGAGCAGTCATTAAGTTATATGGAATTTAACTATATGATTTTACAAGCATATGATTTTTTAGAATTAAACAAAAAAGAAAAATGTATGCTTCAAATTGGTGGCTCTGATCAATGGGGTAATATTGTTAATGGAGTTGATCTTATAAAAAGATATTCAAATAATCATGTTTACGGTTTAACGACACCTCTTATTACATTGGCGTCAGGTGCAAAAATGGGCAAAACTGAATCTGGAGCTGTTTGGCTAGATAAAAAATTTCTTCCAGCATATGACTACTGGCAATTTTGGAGAAATATTGATGATCGAGATGTATTAAAGTTTTTAAAAATTTTTACAGATATTAAAATTGATGAAATTGAAAACATTAAAAATGATAATATTAATGAGTTAAAAATTTTACTTGCTAATAAAGCTACATCCATGTTGCATGGTGAAAATGAAGCAAGTAAATGCCAAGAAACAGCAAAACAAACATTTTCTGAAAATTCATTGGGTGATAACCTGCCAACCATTCAAATTAACAAAAAAATGTTAGGCGATAATATAAGTATTCTAGATTTAGTAATTTTATCAAAGTTAGAAAGCTCTAAAAGTGAAATTCGAAGATTAATTAAAGGGAATGGAATTAAAATAAATGGTCAGGCTATTTCTGATGAAAAGTTTTTGATTACTGAAGACTTGTTTAAAGACAGTTTAATTAAACTTTCACTTGGTAAAAAAAAACATATTAAAGTTGAATTGATTTAATTCTTTTTAATTTTTTCTAGAGTTCTTGTTATAAATCTAGGTGTTAGAGTTTTAATTGGATTAACTGTTGTGGATAGATTTTTTGGAGGTCCTTTTATTTTAAAACTTACACCAAAAACACCTTCACCCGTTTTTTCTCCTATTAATATTTTACCTAGTAGTGGAATTGAGGCTATAGATCTATTTATAGTTGTTGCAGGTACCAATGTTCCTCTTAAACTAACTAATTTCTTTGATTCAATATAACCATTCATTAATATAGAAATGGCAGGACCAATTGCATACATTTCTTCAATTTCAGTAAAACCTTTTTGACTTGAATAAATCATTTCAAAATCGGTAAATCTTATTCCCTCACCGGTTAAAAGATCTGCAATTCCTTGAAGAGATGCTAGGCTTAAAAGCTTAGCAAAAACAGGTACTTCTTTTACTTTAAAGTTATCAATAATTAATACAGAATTAGAAACACCATCTTTTTTTATAGAATTAAAATTTAAATAACCTTCTTCAAATCCATTTATGAAATCATATCTTTTAATCAAAGGTTTTGGATAGCTTGAAAAGAATTTTGTAATAGTTTCATTTTGGGTATTAGTTTCAATGGATAAATTCATCTTTTTATTGTTAGAAAAAGTAGACGCTAGATTTAATTTATCTAATTTATTATCTTTAAAAGTGAAGTTTCCAGTTAAATTTTTTGTATAATCATTTTTATTTATATAAGTTGTGTCAATTTTAATATCAAATTTAGAATTAAAATTTTCAAAAATTGTAGTACTTTCATCATC
>JAOIXS010000019.1 GCA_028225715.1 Candidatus Pelagibacter sp. | reverse complement strand
ACTATAGTCAGTTAACCTGTACAAATCATAATGCTGTATTATAAAATTTCCAACATCATATTCATTTACCAAATTAAATGTTGGGCTAGTAACTTCAGTTAAATTTATTTTATTTAATTGTTGAAGATTATTAATGAGGTGTCTTATAAATGTTGTTTTTCCTACTCCTATTTCTCCATGAAAATAAACTACATCTCCTTTATGCAATGATCTTGAAAAACTTTTAGCTAACTCAGATGTTTTATCTTCTAAGGAGATGTCTATTTTTTCGCTATTAGTAGCGATAAGCATCTGGCTTGAATGGACCTTCTGTTTCAACACTTATATAGTCAGCTTGGTCTTTTGATAGTTTTGTAAGTTTTGCTCCTACTTTTTTTAAGTGAAGCATTGCTACTTTTTCATCTAGTGATTTTGGTAACACGTAAACTTTATTTTCATAATTTTTATGATTATCCCAAAGTTCTATTTGTGCCATTACTTGGTTTGTAAATGATGCACTCATTACAAAACTTGGATGCCCTGTTGCACAACCTAAATTAACCAATCTACCTTTAGCTAAAAGAATAATTCTCTTTCCATCAACCAATTCTATTTCATCAACTTCTGGTTTTACCTCTGTCCATTTATAATTTTTTAAAGCTTCTACTTGAATTTCGTTATCAAAGTGACCAATATTACATAGTATCGCTCTATCTTTCATATTTCTCATATGATCTGCTGTAACAATGTCTATATTGCCTGTAGCTGTAACAACAATATCTGCTTTGCTTATTGCTTCATCCATTAAAACTACTTCATAGCCTTCCATTGCTGCTTGGAGTGCACAAATTGGATCTGCTTCTGTAACCATAACTCTTGCACCACTTTGTCTTAAAGATGCAGCACTCCCCTTTCCAACATCACCAAAGCCTGCAACAATTGCAACTTTACCAGACATCATTACATCTGTGGCTCTTCTAATTCCATCTACTAAACTTTCTCTACAACCATATAGGTTATCAAATTTTGATTTTGTAACTGAGTCATTAACGTTAATTGCTGGAATTATTAATGTTCCATCTTTTTCCATTTTGTTTAATGCTTTAATTCCAGTTGTTGTTTCTTCTGAAACACCTTTTACTTCTTTTAACAAATCTTTGTAATCACTGTGCATCATTGCAGTTAAATCACCACCATCATCTAATAGCATGTTTGCTTTCCAGTCTTTTTTACCTTCTATTGTTTGTCTTATGCACCATACAGCTTCCTCTTCAGTTTCACCTTTCCAAGCAAAAACTGGTATTCCTGCTTTAGCTATTGCTGCAGCAGCATGATCTTGTGTTGAAAAGATATTACAAGAAGACCATCTAACTTCTGCTCCAAGCTCTACTAAAGTTTCAATTAAAACTGCTGTTTGAATTGTCATATGAAGACATCCCAATATTCTTGCTCCTTTTAAAGGTGCTTTTCCTGAATATTCTTCTCTTAATGCCATTAGACCAGGCATTTCACTTTCAGCTATTGAAATTTCTTTTCTTCCAAAGTCTGCTAGCGATATATCTTTAACTTTAAAATCATCCATTGCTCAGTTTTATATAATAAAAATTTAATTAATCAACTTATGATTAAATTTTAGGGAAAACAATCTCAACATTTGCACCTTCTTGTGTTACATTGTTTGAGGCATTAATAGTAGCACTATGGAGTTCAACAAGGTTTTTTACTATATTTAAACCTAAACCAGAATGTTCACCAAAAGTATCAGGTCTATTACTATAAAATCTATTAAATATTTTTTTTGTATCTGTTTCCTTAAGCCCCTTACCTTCATCAATAACTTTAAAAATAATTTTATCTTTATCTCCTTTGTAAATTTCAACTAAGATTTTTTTGTTATCATCACTAAATGAAATTGAATTATCTAATAAATTTGCAATAATTTGTTCAATTCTATTTTCTATTCCATTAATAAAATATTCCTCTTGATCATCTTGATCATTTAACGTTATTTTAATTCCTCTTTTTGCTTCATAAATATTATTAAAATCATCTACTACAGATCTTGCAATTAACTTGAGATTAATTTTTTTCATTTTTTCTTTACTTAATGCAACCTCATCTTTTAGTATTTGAGAATAATCAGTGATCAATCTTTCAATTCTCTGAACATCATGATTAAGAATGTTAATTAATTTACTTCTTTGAGATTGATCATCAGTCTCATTTAATATTTCTGAAGCACTTTTTAATGATGTTAGAGGGTTTCTTATTTCATGAACAAGGTCAGTTGAAAAATTTTCTGCATGTGAAATTCTTTTTTGAAGTTCACTTGTCATATCATCTAATGAATTTGACAAAGTTCCTAACTCATCATTTCTACTTTTAAGTTCATTAATATTTGTTTTTTTTTTACTCTTTTCTTTTATAATTTTTGTATACGCTACTAAGTTTTTTATAGGCTTAAGAAAATATCTATTTAAAACAAAAGAGAATATAAATATTACTATAATTATAAATATTGCTGTTCTTAAAATAAATGTTTTTCTTTCATCAATAGCAGATTTAATATCATTTGCATTTTCAGAGATTGCTAAGTAGCCAATATTAACTCCATTCAAAGTTATATTTTTAACTGTTGTTAATAAAAATTGATCATAGTCTTCCTGGGTAAAGGTAAAAGGTTTTCCATAATCTTTTGACCACGAATAATTAGTAAGAATATCTTTAAGCGAAACTGTTTTCTCTTTATTAATATTTTTTGTTTCTACAATTTTTTTGCTTTTTTCTTTATCTAATATTTCTAGCTCGACTATATCCAGTCTACTAGAAAAGGACCTTGGGTCTAAATCTAACGTATCAGTATCACCTACTAAATTAAATTGATTATCAAATAAGATAACTCTATCTAAGTTTTGAAATAAAAATCTTGTTGAAAATAAAAATCTTCTGATATCTTCTTCTTCAAATTTTATATTTAACCTCAAAATATGTTCAATTGTATTATTAATTATTTGAATATGTTTGGATGTTTTGTTTTTTATTAAATTAGGTTTTGCATTGCTAATGTAAAGAACTGTTAAACACCCTATAATTAAAAAAATGACCAAATTAATAAATAAAAATTTTTTTAATATAGATAAACTTTTTAGAAAATTACTGAACATTAACTAACGTTCCATCTGTATCCACTGCCATATCTTGTTTCTATAGCTGTAAAATCAGCATCAACTTTTTTAAATTTTTTTCTAATTCTTTTAACGTGACTATCAATAGTTCTATCTTCAATATCTGTATCTTCTCGATAAGCAATATCCATAAGCTGAGCTCTTTCTTTTATTATACCTGGTCTCTTTGCTAATTCTTTAACTATTAAAAATTCTGTAGTGGTAAGTTTATCTGGTAATTGCTTATTATCCCATTCACATTCAAGTTGTGAGGGGTCAAGTTTTAGCTTCCCATGTGAAATAATATTTTTTGTATCTTCAAGATTATTGTTAATATCTTTTTTTCTAAGTTGAACCCTTATTCTTTCTATTAAAACTTTAATTGAAAAACCTCCTGACTTTTTTATAAAATCATCTGCTCCCAACTTTAAGCCTAACAGTTCGTCTATCTCATCATCTTTTGAGGTTAAAAAAATTACAGGTAAGGAAGTTTTTTTTCTTAACTTTTTTAAAAGTTCTTCACCATCCATTTTTGGCATTTTTATATCTATAACTGCAAGATCTGGTGGATTTCTAGTTAACCCGATTAAAGCACTTTCTCCATCTATGTACGTTTGAACTTTAAAGCCCTCTTTTTCGAGTGCTATACTTATGCTTGTAAGTATATTTCTATCGTCATCAATAAGAGCTATTGTTTGTGTATGCATAATCTACTTTAAAAATACTAAATTGTTCTAATTTAGGCAATGGAGATAAATTAATGAAGTATTCCCCAATTGTCCCCTGTATTCACGTCTACTGTCAATGGTGTTGAAAAAGTGTGTAAATCACTTTCTGTAACACTCGTCATCTCATCCTTAATTATTTCAGTTATATTTTTTACTTCTTTTGCTGGAACCTCAAAAATTAGTTCATCATGAATTTGTAATAATATTTTTGATTTATTATTTTTAATGCTTTCAAATTTTTTATTAAGCCTAATCATTGCAAGTCGCATTATTTCAGATGCTGACCCTTGAATAGGAGCATTGATAGCTGCTCTTTCTTGAAAATTTCTTACATTGAAATTTTTATCATTAATACCATTAAAATGAGATCTTCGACCAAAAATATTATTTACGTAGCCACTTTTTCTACAAAACTTAATTGTGTTATCCATATAAATCTTTATTTCTGGAAATTTTAAGAAATAAGCATTTAAAAATTCATCTGCTTCATGATTTGAAACGTTGATTTGTTTTGCAAGCCCGTATTGTGAAATACCATATATTATTCCAAAATTAATAGCCTTAGCCTTCCTTCTCATGTCTTGGTCTACTTTTTTAATATCAACATTAAATACTTGGCTTGCTGTAAGAGAGTGAATGTCTTCGTTATTACTGAACGCTTTTTTCAGCTCTTTGACTTCTGCTAGGTCAGCTAAAATTCTCATTTCAATCTGATTATAATCTGCAGATATTAATGTGAAGCCCTTTTCTGCTATAAAAGCTTTTCTTATATCCTTACCATCCTCTGATTTGATGGGAATATTTTGTAGATTTGGATCACTGGAAGCTAATCTTCCTGTTGTTGTTGCTGCCAATAAAAATGATGTATGAACTCGTTTAGTGTTTGGATTAATATGTTCAGGTAAAGCATCTGAATAAGTATTTTTAAGTTTAGATACTTGTCGCCAGTCTAGAATTAATTTAGGAAATTCATGTCCTTTAAATGCTAAGTCTTCTAACACACTTGCATTTGTGGCAAAACTTCCCTTTCTAGTTTTTTTAAGTACGGCAATCTTTAAATCATTGTAAATAATTTCACCTAATTGTTTTGGTGAGGCAATATTAAAATTTTTTTTTGAAATTTTAAAAACTTCTTTTTCTAGTTTGTGGATTTTTTTCTCAAATTTTTCAGACAGCACCTTTAAAAATTTATTATCAATCTTTATTCCTTCAATTTCCATAAATGCTAATATTTTGATTAAGGGTTTTTCAAATATCTCATAAATATTAGTTAATTTTTCTAATTTTAAATTTTTACTAAACATTTTATATAACCTATAAGTAATATCAGCATCTTCAGCAGCATACTCCATTGCCTTATCTAGCTCTACATCACTAAAATTTATTTCTTTCTTGCCTGTGCCAACAATTTCTTTAAATGAAATTGTTTTATGCTGTAGATGGATCTCGGAAAGGGTATCCATGTTATGTCTATTTTTTCCAGCATCTAATACATAAGACATCAACATCGTGTCCTCCATAGAATTCATATCAATTCCCTGTTTAAATAAGACAATAAAATCAAACTTAATATTTTGACCAATTTTTTTTACACTCTTATCTTCTAAAAGTGGTTTTAGTTTTTTGATTACAGCTTCTTTTTTTAAACATCCTTTAAACTTATGACCGATTGGAATGTAACAAGCCTTACCAATTTTAGTACTTAATGAAATTCCTACTAAATCAGCTTGATGGGCATCTAATGAGCTAGTTTCAGTATCAATTGCTAGTTCTCCAGCTTCTTCTGCTTCGTTAATCCACTCATCTATTTCTTTTTCATTAGTGATGAGACGATAGTTTTTCTTATTTATATTTTGATGTTTTTTTTCAGGTTTTGTCTCTCTTGCGATTTCACCTAGCTCAGTTTCTCCGTATGCAGAAATTACAGAGCTAAGTAGTCTATTAAACTCCATTTCTCTTAAAAATTTATATAGCTTATCTTTATCAATCTGCTTTAGATGAAATTCTTCTATCTTTCTTTCAACTGGAGCATCCTTCATTAGTGTCACTAATTTTTTACTAATTATTGCTTTATCTTTGTTTTCTATAAGTGTTTCTCTTCGTTTATTTTGTTTTATTTCTTGAGCGTTATCTAATAAATTTTCTAAAGTTCCATACTTATTAATCAGCTCTGCTGCAGTTTTTACTCCTATCCCTGGAACACCAGGAACATTATCACTGCTATCTCCAGCTAAGGATTGAACATCAATAACTTTTTCTGGACCTACTCCAAATTTGGTTACTATATCCTCGGGTGTTATAAATTTATTTTTCATTGGATCGAATATACGAACATCTTTTCTGTACAGTTGCATCAAGTCTTTATCTGAAGAGACTATTGTTACCTTTGCACCCTTTGCTAAAATTTGTTCTACATAAGTAGCTATTAAATCATCTGCTTCATAATTTGGAAGGTCAACAGATGGTAAATTAAAAGCAACTACAGACTTTCTTATGTATTCAAATTGTGGTGCCAAATCATCTGGGGCTTCTGATCTATTAGCTTTGTAGTCTGAATAAATTTCATTTCTAAAAGTTTTTCTAGCCGCATCAAATATTACAGCAAAGTGTGTGGGTTTTTGAAGATTTTCATTTGATTTTGAATCCTCTAATAGTTTAAATAGCATACTGCAAAATCCACTGACTGCGCCAACTGGAAGATCATCACTTTTTCTAGTTAGAGGTGGTAATGCGTAATAAGCTCTAAAAATATAACCTGAACCATCTATTAAATAAAAATGATCTGTTTTTTTTATTTTATCCATTAGATAATATTATCTTAATTATTTTAAATAATATAAATGTATTAACACGCATGGAGCAAAAAAATATACTTTCTGTTAAAAATTTAAAAAAAATTTATTCAAGTAAACAGGCTGGAGACAACCTTGCATTAAATGATTTAAACTTGGACGTGAAAGAAGGAGAAATTTTTGGTCTTCTTGGTCCTAATGGTGCTGGAAAAACAACATTTATAAATATTTTAGCTGGAACAGTGGTAAAAACAGCTGGAAAAGTAAATGTCTGGGGTTATGACTTAGATAAAAACCCAAGACAAATTAGAGCTTCGGTTGGAATAGTTCCGCAAGAAGTGAATCTTGATCCATTTTTTAGTCCAAGAAAATTATTAGAATTACAGGCTGGTCTCTATGGAATTAAAAAAAAAGATAGAATTACAGATACGATTCTAAAATTGGTATCTCTAGAAAAACAAGCTAACAGCTATGCTAGAAGTTTATCTGGCGGAATGAAAAGAAGATTACTAATGGCTAAAGCTCTAGTACATCAACCACCAATAGTTATTTTGGATGAGCCTACGGCTGGTGTTGATGTTGAGTTAAGACAAAATTTATGGAAAAATGTAAAATTACTCAATGAACTTGGTGTAACTATCATTCTAACAACTCATTATCTTGAGGAGGCTGAGGAAATGTGTGGAAGAATAGCTATATTAAATAAAGGAAATATTGTTGCTCTAGACAGCACTAAGAATTTATTAGATAGAATTCAAACCAAAAAAGTAACCTTTAAAACTGATATAAAGATTAATATTAATGATGATGATCTAGAATCTTTAAAAATAGTTTCACACATAGATAATGAGGTTTGTGTTTCTTATGAAAAAAGTAAAATTTATATGCAAGAATTAATTAATTTAATTAAGAAAAATAACGTCAAAATTATAGACATTTCAACTGATGATGGTGATTTAGAGGATGTTTTTTTAAGACTAATAAAAAACTAGATTATTACATTAATAAATAGTAATTTGTAGATATGGATCTATTAAAAACTAATTCAATTCAAAAAGTATTAAAAACATTTATTCTAATTTTTATAGGAACAATGGCTTTAACTATTTCAGCTAAATTAAAAATACCATTTTATCCTGTGCCTATGACAATGCAAACATTTGTAGTTCTTTTTTTAGGAATTGCTTTTGGATATAAAATTGGCCTGGCATCTGTAGCTGTTTATCTTCTAGAGGGTATTCTGGGTATGCCCGTATTTTCTAACTCACCAGAAAAAGGTATTGGAATAGTTTATTTTACTGGTCCAACAATGGGATACTTAATTGGATTTTTATTTGCTTCTTTTTTTGCAGGCTATTTAAATCTTAATAAAAATATTTTTATAATTTTTGGAAAATTAATATTTTCTGTTTCTGTAATTTATGTATTTGGAGCTATTTGGTTGGGAATTTTAATTGGATGGGATAAGCCAATTCTTCAATTAGGAGTTACACCATTTTTATTAGCTGAATTATTTAAGATTTGCTTATTGGCTATATTGGCTAAAAAGATTATTAAATTTAGAAAATTTATCTAGGAGATCTTTTAGATAAAATTCTTTGTAATGTTCTTCTGTGCATTTTAAGTCTTCTAGCAGTTTCAGATACATTTCTATTACATAATTCAAAAACTCTATGAATGTGCTCCCATTTAACTCTATCTGCTGACATGGGGTTTTCTGGTGGTTCAGCTTTTTTCTCTGGGTCGGCTAATAATGCTTTCTCAACATCATCTGCGTCTGCTGGCTTTGCAAGGTAATCAATTGCACCTTCTTTAATCGCAGCTACAGCCGTTGGAATATTTCCATATCCTGTTAACATTATAATTCTGCTACTTGGATTAGAAATTTGAATTTGTTTTACTACTTGAAGCCCGTTTCCATCAGCTAGTCTTAGGTCAACAACTGCAAAAGCAGGTTTTTTTTCTTTAACAGATAGTATTCCTTTTTGTACACTCTCAGCTTGAAAAACCTCAAATCCCTTTTTCTCCATAGCTCTTGCAAGTCTATCTCTAAAAGGATTGTCGTCATCTACGATTAATAAGGATTTATTATCAAAATCACTTAATTTTTTTAAATTAGCCGTTTCAACCATATTAATAATATGGTGCCTTATCTGATAATTTCAACACCTATTATTTGCTTTACATTAATTAAGTATTGCCTTAATTGCATAATTTATATGAAAGTTTTTATGCATTTAAGAACTTTTTTTTATTAAATTTTTTTTGGGGACATATGAAATGCAAAAATTTAAAACAGTTGATGAGCTTATAAATCAACTAAAACCAGAAAAGCCTATTTATTGTATTAGAAAAAAATCAATACAATCAGCTTCCACTTATTTTAGAAATAAATTTCCTGGCAAAGTGCTATACGCTGTTAAAACTAACTCGCATCCTGAGGTTTTAAAAACAATAGTAGAGAGTGGGATAGAAAACTTTGATGTAGCTTCTATTCAAGAAATTAAAGACATAAGAGCTATCTCCCCTGATGCAAAATGCTCATATATGCATACTGTTAAAAGTAGAGAAAATATAAAAGAGGCTTACTTTAATTATAATATTAAAGCTTTTTCTTTAGATACTAAAGATGAATTGATAAAGATTATCGAAGCAACTAATCAAGCAAAAGATCTTGAATTATTTGTAAGAGTAGCTGTTTCAAATGAACATGCTGAAATAGATTTATCTAAAAAATTTGGAGCATTAACTTCTGAGGCAATTGGATTGTTAAGATTAACAAAACAATATGCAAAAAAAGTAGGGCTAAGTTTTCATGTGGGGTCTCAATGTATGCATCCCATTTCTTATTCAAAAGGAATTGCAGATATTGGAAATATAATAAGAAAAACAAAAATTATTCCAGATTATATTAATATCGGTGGTGGATTTCCTGCTATATATCCTGATCTCGTACCTCAATCTTTGGACAGTTATTTTGAAGAAATAAAAAAAAGTTTATTAAACTTAAAATTGGAAAAACTTCCTAAAATATTATGTGAACCTGGAAGAGCATTAGTTGCTGAAAGTGGGTCAACAATCGTACGGGTAAATCTTAGAAAAAAACAAAAACTTTATATAAATGATGGAACGTATGGAACTCTTTTTGATGCTGGTACACCAAACATAGTTTTCCCTTCTCGATTAATTAAAAATGGAAAAATAGTATCAAAAAAATTAACTGCTTTTAATTTTTATGGTCCTACTTGTGATAGTATGGACTATATGAAGGGACCTTTTCTACTTCCAAACAATATTAAGGAAAATGATTATATTGAGCTAGGTCAGCTTGGGGCCTACGGTCTAACTTTTAGAACTCAATTTAATGGTTTTTATTCTAATGAAATTTATGAAGTGGAAGACGAACCTATAATGACGTTATATGGTAAAGAGAGCAATAAAGGTATATTAGTTGCTTAATGTCAGAAAACAAAAATTTAACTCATAATAGCAAAAAAAGCTTCTTACAAAATCCAGTTGAACACATCGATATTACTTCGTTTGATGCAAGAAAGATAATTTCCTCAATGGAAAAAATGTCTTTTGTTTCAAGAGAAACAGCAAATGCAGCCAATATTTTTAATGAAATGATTCAAGATAAGGATTGTACAATTTTTTTAACAATTGCTGGGTCAACTTCTGCTGCAGGATGTATGAATATTTATAAAGATTTAGTTAAATATAATATGGTTGATGCAATTATTGCTACAGGAGCTTCAATAGTTGATATGGATTTTTTTGAAGCTTTAGGCTTCAAACATTACCAAGGTTCACAGTTTCAAGATGATACTGAATTAAGAAAAAATTATATAGATAGGATTTACGATACATATATTGATGAAGAAGAATTGCAGGAATGTGATCAAAAAATATGTGAAATAGCAGATACACTTGATCCAAGAAGTTATACATCTAGAGAATTCATCTATGAAATGGGAAAATATTTAAAGAAAAATTCTAAAAAAAAAGACTCTTTAATTGAAACTGCATATGACAATAATGTTCCCATTTTTTGTCCTGCATTTACAGACTCAAGTGCTGGTTTTGGATTAGTAACTCACCAAGAAAATAATCCTAAAAACCATATTACGATAGATTCTATTAGAGAGCTTCGTGAATTAACTGAAATAAAGATTCAATCAAAAGGATCCGGCTTATTTATGATTGGTGGAGGAGTACCAAAAAACTTTGTTCAAGATACTGTTATCTGTGCTGAACTTTTAGGAAAAGAGGTTGAGATGCATAAGTATGCAGTGCAAATTACAGTAGCAGATTCCAGGGATGGAGCTTGCAGCAGCTCTACATTAAAAGAAGCAAGCTCTTGGGGTAAAGTAGATATTGCAAAAGAACAAATGGTTTTTGCTGAAGCAACTAGTGTCCTTCCTTTGATTGCAAGTGATGCTTATCATAAAGGTGACTGGAAAAATAGAACGAGAAAAAACTTCTCAAAAATATTTAAATCAAATTGAAATATCTTTCTAATAAAAATGGGTTTCTAGGAATTGACAATGATGTTAATTTTAAAGAAAAAGTAGTAGTTGTTCCATTTGGTTTAGAAAAAACTGTAAGCTATGGTGGTGGCACTCGTAATGGCCCTAAAGAAATCATCAAAGCATCGCATCAGGTTGAGCTATATGATGAAGAATTACACTGTGAGCCTTACAAAAAAATTGGAATTAAAACTTTAAAACCATTTAAAATTGATAAAGACATTAAAAAAGCTCTTAAAAAGATGTCTGATATAAATCAAGAAATATTAGATAGAAAATTATTTCCAATCACTTTTGGTGGGGAGCACTCTATAACACCTGGATGTATTGCTCCATTTGTGAAAAAACACAAAAAAATATGCTTACTACATTTTGATGCACATGCAGATTTAAGAGAGAGTTACAATGGAGAAAAATTTTCTCATGCCTCAGCTATTAGGAGATGTCTTGATCATAAAAATGTTTCAATAATCTCATTTGGGGTCAGAAATATATCTCAAAGTGAAATACCATTCTTAAAAAAAAACTCATCTAGAATTAATATCTTTTGGGCAAAAGATAAAAATAAATGGGACCTAAAAAAATTTAAAAAGATGATAAAGAATAAAACAGTTTATTTAACATTTGACGTTGATGGTTTAGATTCAAGTATTATGCCTGCAACAGGGACACCTGAGCCAGGTGGACTATTATGGGATGAAACTTTAAATATCATACGGATAGCTGCTAAAAATTCTAATATTGTTGGTGCGGATATAAATGAACTTTCACCTATTAAAGGTTTTAATTCTTACAATTTTCTTGTAGCAAAACTTGCTTATAAAATTTTATCGTACAAATTTTTATACTAAGCTTTTGAGGCTTTAAGAGTTCCCAATAATAATCTAAATGGAATTAACATTGCTAAAGCAACAAATATTTTAACAGCTAGGTCGCCTAGAGATAAAGTGAACCATGGTATTCCAGTTGCATAAAATGAGATGGAGAAAAATAAAAATGTGTCAACCGTAGACCCAATTAACGATGAAGTTAATGGAGCAACAAACCATTTTTTTTTTCTTAAATAGTCAAAAATTTGAACATCCAACAACTGTGCAACCATAAATGCTGTACCTGAACCTATAGCGATTCTGACTGAAATTAAGTCTGCAAAATTTGTTGAAAAGAAAAGAGTAAATATAATTCCTATAATAAAACCAACATAAACAATTTTTCTAGCTACAAGCTTGCCATAAGATCTATTTGCTAGATCCGTAATTAAAAAAGCAACTGGATAGCTAAAAGCCCCATAAGTTAATATTTTTTCTAAACCATAATAGTTAATTGGAAATTGTACTAAATAATTTGAAGTTAAGACGACAACTCCCATTATAAATGAGAGTAGTATAAAAAACTTTTTCATTAAGCAGATTTACTAGGAGATACTTTTGGTGCCTTTTTAATAAAAGGTGATTTAATTAGTATGCTTTTTTTTAATTTTTTTAGTCTAGGTGAAATATTTTTATTTTTTACAGTCTTTAAGAACTGATCAAAAGTGCCTTTTTTATCTACACATCTAACACCCGCATTGCTAACGGTTAAAGTTAGACTTCTTTTTAGAAGTTCACTTGTAAATTTAGCTTTTTTTAAATTAGGTAAAAATCTTCTTTTAGTCTTATTGTTAGCATGACTAACATTGTGACCTTTCATAGGAATTTTACCAGTTAATTCACATTTTTTAGACATAATATTTAGTGACTATATAAGATGTGTTAATGATCTCGTCAAGTTTATTAGGATCAATTAGTTAGCTTCTTTCCTATTATTTCTTTAAAATTCTTAATACCTTCATCAATTAATATTTCTTTAAGCTCTTTTTTTATCTTTACTACAACGTTTGGTCCTTGAAAAACCATTCCTGTATATAATTGAACATAGCTAGCTCCTGCCTGAAATTTTTTATAAGCGCTCTCTCCTGAGTCCACACCTCCTACACCTATAATTTCAATCTTACCCTTAAGAATTTTATAAAACTTACTTATTAGCTTATTAGCCTCTTCCTCTAGTGGCTTGCCTGATAGCCCACCTTTTTGATGCTTTAAAATATTATTTAATTTTTCTCTATTTTTAGCTGTTGTATTTGAAACAATTATTGCACTAACCTTATGTTTAATTAAAATTTTACTTATCAGTTCAATTTGTTCCTCTAAAATATCTGGAGAAATTTTTACTACAATTGGTATTTTTGATTTAAGTTTAACTTTTTCTTTTTCTATTGCATTCAATAATTCATCAAATTTAGTTTCATCATGAAAAACTCTTAAATTTTCTGTGTTTGGAGAAGAAATGTTAACTGTAATATAATCAGCAATGTCATAAAAGTTTCTAAGTCCAATTAAATAATCATTTAATCTATCTTCACTATCTTTATTGGGGCCTATGTTAACTCCTAATAAACCTTTGTGTGAGTTAGATTTAATTCTATGGCTAACATTTTCTGCTCCTAAATTATTAAAACCCAGCCTATTTATAAGAGCCTGATCCTCAACTAACCTAAAAACTCTTGGCTTTGGATTTCCATATTGTTCAAGTGGTGTAACCGTTCCCACTTCAACAAAACCAAACCCAAGTTTAAACAGTGAATTATAAACTTCAGCATTTTTATCAAACCCAGCAGCCATTCCTATTGGATTATCTATATTTTTACCAAATAAATTAGTCTCAAATATTGGGTCTCCTTTATTTTGATCAGTTATGCTTGGTAATATATTTAGTTTTAAAGACTTAATTGCTAAATTATGAGCAGTTTCAGGATCAATTTTGAAAATTAGTGATCTGAATTTTGAGAACATTATTTTATTTTTTCTTTAATTAACTCTTTAGTTTCGTTTACTCCAAAAAAACTTATAAAAAATCCCATTCTTGGTCCATTTTCATCTCCAAAAACAACTTCATAAATTAATTTAAACCAATCACGCAAGTTTTCTGCGTAGCCATTTTCTTTTCCCGTTGAATAAATTAATGTCTGAATATCCTCAGGCAACATCTTATCATTGCAGCTATCAAGAGACTTAACCAGTGCTTCTAATGCAGCTTTTTCACTTGCGTTAGGGGTTTTGTATTTTTTTTTTAATTTTATTACATCGTTAAAATACTTAATCGCATAACCAATTAGATTATCAAAAATTGGGTGTTCTTTTTCTGAAAGATTTTTTTTATATTTTTTTACAAACTTCCAAAGTAACTCCTTAGAATCTGCATTGCTTGTTTCTACTAAATTTAAAAGCATTGAAAAGCTCATAATAGTATCTTCCTTAGGAATTAATCCATTATGCACATGCCAAACTGGATTCATTAATAACTGCAGCTCATTTTGATTTTTAGCTTTTTCTATAAAGTCTAAGTATTCGTCAACTGTTTTAGGAACTATTTCTTTATATAGTTTTTTTGCTCTTTTTGGATTTTGATACATATACAATGAAAGACTCTCAGGTGATGCATACTCCAGCCACTGATCAATCGTAATTCCATTTCCTTTTGATTTGGATATTTTTTCTCCTTTTTCATCTAAAAAAAGCTCATAAGCAAACCCAGATGGGTTTGTTTTTCCAATTAATTTGATTATTCTTGATGATAGTATTGCACTTTCAATTAGATCTTTTCCATACATTTCAAAATCTACATCAAGGGCATACCATCTCATTGCCCAATCCACTTTCCATTGTAATTTACAATTTCCATCTAAGATACTTATCTCAAGTTTTTTTCCGTTATTATCAAATATAATTTTAGATTTTTCTTTTAGTATTTCTAAAACTGGAATTTCTAAAACCTTGCCGGTATCCAGACAAATTGGTAAAAATGGACTGTAAGTTTTTTGTCTTTCTTTTCCTAGTGTTGGAAGAATTATATCCATAATACCTTGATAATTTTCTAAGATTATCTGTAATGTGGGATTAAAAAAACCACCCCTATAAAGAACTGAAGAACTTTGAAAATTATATTCAAAATTAAATTTATTTAAAAAATCTTTTAACATTTCGTTATTGTGTTCGCCAAAACTTGAAAATTTTTCAAATGGGTCTGGCACTTGAGTTAGAGGCTTATGAAGATTGTTATTTAAGAGCTCTTGATTTGGAACGTTTTCTGGAACTTTTCTAAGACCATCCATATCATCAGAAAAAGTTATGATTTCTGTTGGTGTATCAGTGAGTTGTTTTAGAGCATTAACCATCATCGATGTTCTTGCAACTTCACCAAATGTGCCTATATGAGGCAACCCACTTGGACCATAACCAGTTTGTAAAATTATTTTACCTTTTTTAGCAATAAAGGACTTTCTTTCACGCAGTAATTTTTTCGCCTCAACAAAGGGCCATGCGTTAGTTTTATCTAAATTATCTTTTTCAATCACTTTGTTTAATAACAAATATCTTATATTTGGTGTTTTTATTAATTCTTATAGAGTTGAAATTTATTTACCATAAAATAATGTTCTTTCAAAATGTCTAATTATAAAACTGTTTTTTTTACCTTGGGTATTTTGCAAATTATTCTTGGAATTTCCATGATGATTCCAATTATAGCTCAGTTTATATATTCAGAAGTTGATTCTTCTTTTATTGGAGGCTCTATAATTTCTATAATATTTGGTGTTTTATTTTTTTTAACAAATTTAAATCATGATAAAAAATTAAATTTACAGCAAGCATTCTTATTAACTGCTCTTTCTTGGTTAAGCATTGCAATATTTGGCTCTTTACCTTTTATTTTTTCTACTCTTGAACTTTCAATTACGGACTCTTTTTTTGAAAGTATGTCAGGGATTACCACGACAGGGTCAACAATTATTTCCAACTTGGAGGGTGCTCCTAGATCGATACTTTTGTGGCGAGCAATGCTTCAATGGTTAGGTGGAATTGGTATTATTGTAATGGCAATAACCTTAATGCCGATAATGAATGTTGGTGGAATGCAATTATTTAAAATTTCAAGTAACGATTCTTCTGAAAAACTATTACCAAAATCAAAAGAAATTTCACTTAGACTAATTTACGTTTATTTAGGTCTAACAATACTTTGTGCATCTACATATAAAATTTTTGGTATGAATATTTTTGATAGCTTAACACATTCAATGACCACGATAGCAACTGGTGGCTTTTCAAATTATAACGAATCTATTGGATATTTTAATAGTCTACCTATCGAAATATCATCTATGGTTTTCATCATATTGGGTAGTTTGCCTTTT
>JAOIXS010000018.1 GCA_028225715.1 Candidatus Pelagibacter sp. | reverse complement strand
CAAAGATACAAAAAGAATTTCAGATATTCATACTGATAGATTTACACATTTTCTTAGATATAAAAATGACTCGATAATGATTTCCTCTAAAACTCTAAAAAAAGATAACCCAAAGCTTAACTGTAGACTAGAGGGTTTGAATAAATTTTCTCCTAAAAGAATAATTTTAGATAGAAACTTAGAAACTAAAAAAAATTCATACATTTTTAAAACAGCAAATAAAAACAATACTATAATCTTTTATCATAATGCTAAAACTAAAGTGAAATTAATGTTTAAAAAAAAAGGTATAACTTTAATCAAAGGTAAATTAGATAAAAATAACTTTGATATTAAATCAATTTTAAAGAAACTCTATGTCCTTGGCTGTAGAAATTTATTAGTTGAAGGAGGAAATGATCTTTCTAAACACATTGTTAAAAAAAGATTATATAATGAATTTTATTTATACAAATGTGCAAAAAGCTTATCAAAGTTGGTTAACCATAAAAAGTTTAGTTTTCTTAATGAATTAAAGAAAAATTATAAAAATAAATTGAAAATTAATAAAAAATTAGGCAAAGATGTAATTACACTTTACAAATAATATTATGTTTAATGGAATAATTTTTAACCAAGGTTTAATCACTAAATTTGAAAAAAGATCAAAAGGTATTAATATTTTTGTAAAAGCTGATTTAAAGTTAAAAAATAAAGACCTAGGTGTATCAGTTGCTTGTGACGGTGTTTGTTTAACATTAATTGATATTAAAAATAAAATAATGGAATTTTATCTTTCAGATGAAACCATACAAAGATCAAAATTTAAATTCTTAAAAATAAATGACAAAATTAATCTTGAACTTCCTTTGAGATTTGGTCAAAAAATATCAGGTCATATTTGTCAAGGTCACATTGATGCAGTAGGTAAAATTCAGAGTATTAAGAAGATTGATAAATCATATTTATTTGACTTTGAGCTTGCTAAAAAAGAAAGAGCAAATTTAATTGATAAAGCTTCTATATGTATAAATGGAATTTCTTTAACAATATCCAAAGTAACCAAAAAAGGATTTCAAGTTTGGGTTATTCCACATACTTTTAAGCTAACCAATTTATCTTCATTAAAAAAGAACTGCTTAGTTAATATAGAGATAGATATCTTATCTAAATACGTTAGAAATTATTTTAATGAAAAAAAATAGTTATGCCTCCATTGAAAGTATAATTAATATCGCAAAGAAGGGCGGTATGTTCATCTTAGTTGATGATGAAAAAAGAGAAAATGAAGGAGACTTGATAATATCAACCACTGACTCAAGTGCTAAAAAAATAAATTTTATGGCAAAGTATGGTCGTGGATTAATTTGCTTAGCACTCGATAGCGTACAAGCAAAACGCTTAAATTTATCTTTGATGTCACCAATAAATCAATCAAGGAATAAAACTGCCTTTACAATTTCTATTGAAGCAAAAAAAGGAATAACAACAGGGATTTCAGCAAAAGATAGAGCAAAGACAATTAAAATTGCTTCAAAGAAAAATGTAAATAAGAAAGACATTGTTTCACCAGGACATGTTTTTCCAATCATTGCTAAAGATGGGGGTGTTCTAGTAAGAGCTGGTCACACCGAAGCCTCTGTTGATATTTCAAAACTTGCTAAAAAAAATAACTCTGCAGTTATTTGTGAAATAATGAATGAAGATGGCACAATGGCCAAAGGTCAAGACTTATTTAATTTTGCAAAAAAACATAATTTAAAGATAGGTAAAATTGAAGACCTTATTGCTTATCGTTTAAAAAAAGAAAAACTCATTAAACTTAAAAAAAAATCTGACATTGAGGTTAAAAATCAAAAATATAAGATTAGAATTTATGAAAATCTTTTAGATGGATCTGAACATTTTGCTTTAATTAAAGGTAATATTAAAAAAGGGATAATACCAAGAGTCAGAGTAATTTCATCTAACGTAGTTCAAAATTATTTAATCAATCAGCAATTACCAAATTCATTTGATAAAACTTTAAATTATTTTAAGAAATTTAATAACTGTGTTTTAGTTTTTATAAAAGATACAAACTTAAAATCTGTTACACAAACACTTAAGGATTATAAGAACAAAGATTTCTATAAAAAGGGAAATGATAAACTTATAAGAAATTATGGTATTGGAGCCCAAATAATTAAAGATTTAAAGATTAAAAATATGATATTGATTACCAAATCTCTTAAAAAAGTTATTGGTTTAGAAGGTTATGATATAAAGATTACTAAACAGGAAATTATTTAATGAAAAAAAAATATTTAATAGTTATTGCTGATTATTATAAGGACATATCAAAAGGCTTGTTAAGTAGTGCCAAGAGCATATTGCCAAAATCTAGTTTAATAAAAATTATCAATGTCCCTGGTGTTTTTGAAATACCAGTTACAATTTCAAAAAATATCAAGAAGTATGATGCTTTTTTAGCTCTGGGTTGTGTTATTAAGGGCCAAACACCTCATTTTGACTTTATTTCTCATGCTTCAACTGATGCAATAATGAAACTATCTGTAGAAAACAAAAAACCCATTGGTAATGGAATTATTACATGCCTCAATATGCGTCAAGCTATTGCTAGAAAGAAAAAAGGAAGAGAAGCAGCTCAAGCTGTAATATCTGTCCTTTCTCAATAACAATGAGAACTCCATATAATCCAAATCAAAGTCCAAGGGTTATAATTATCCAAAAATTATATGGTAATTTTTTTAATGATGATACTGATTTAACTTTTCCTAAACATAGATTTAAAAAATTCATTAAAGATGTTGTTTTAGGAACTATTGAAAGAGATGAAGTTATTAAAGAAGAAGTTAAAAAATATCTAACAGAAGACTTGCAGTTAACTAATTTAGATCAGGTTTTTCAAGTGATAGTAAAGTCTGCTATATTTGAGTTTTTATACAAACCTAAAGTTTCTACTAAAATAATTATTAAAGAGTATCTTAATGCATCAAACTTTTTTTTAGAAGATGGTCAAACTAAATATTTAAATGCAATATTAGATAAAATATCAAAAAAAATAAGAACCACTAATGCATGAATTTGAATTAATAAAAAATTATTTTCAAAAACTTTCTAAAAAATCACCAAGTGCTCTAAATTTAAATGATGATGTTTTTTTTGATAAAAAAAAAAAATTAGCAATATCAGTCGATACATATATAGAAGGCAATCATTTCATAGACTTTAAAAGACCTGAGCTTGTTATTAAAAAAATAATTAGATCATCAATTTCAGACCTTATATGCAAAGGTATTAAACCAAAATATTATTTTATTTCTGGTTCTGGTAATAAGAAAAGTTTTTCTAAATTAAATTTATCAAAAATTAGCAAATCACTTAATCAAGAACAAAATAAATATAGAATATTTTTAAGTGGTGGAGATACAGTTTTTTCTAACAAGTTAAGTTTTACAATTACTTCAATAGGTTTTGCGAGTAATATTACCTATAGAAACAAAGCTAAAATTTATGATGATATATATGTCTCTGGAAATTTAGGAGATAGCTATTTAGGTCTATTAGTTTTAAAAAACAAAATTAAGCTTAATTCAAGATTAAAAAAATATTTTACAAATCAATATTTTATGCCAAATATTCAATTAGAATTAACTGATCAAATCAAGAAATTTGCTAATACTTCAATTGACATTTCTGATGGACTCTTATCTGATCTTGATAAAATGATTAATAGTCAAAAACTGTCTTATAAACTTTTTTTAAAAGATATTCCAATTTCAAGTAATCTTAAAAAGATACTTGATATTAAAAAACTATCTAAGATTAATTACATTTCTAATGGTGATGATTATCAAGTCTTATTTACAGCCTCTAAAAATAAGATGAGAATCATAAAAAAAATAGCTTCTAATTGTAGAGTTAAGCTTACAAAAATTGGCTCAATCCAAAGCAATGTTAAAAAATCATCTATTATTGATGATAAAAACAGGCAAATTACCCTTAAAAACAAAGGTTATTTTCATAAGTTTTAGAAAGTTAAATATTGCCTTTTATTGCTTTTTTTGTATTGTCCGGACTTTAAACAATAAAATTTAACAACCAAACAACCAAAGGCAAAATGAACTCATTAATAGAAACAATATTATTATTCACCATAGCAGCAGGATCACTTTCAATCGTTTATGGTTTCTTTACTGGTATGAATATCCTTAACTCAAGTGCTGGAAATACTAAGATGCAAGAGATAGCTTCAGCAATTCAAATTGGTGCTAAGGCTTATTTAGCAAGACAATATAAAACAATTGCCGTGGTTGGAGTTGTTGTTTTAGTTATTATTTGCTTAGTGTTCAGTCCATTAGTTGGTTTAGGTTATTTTATTGGTGCTACATTATCAGGTATAGCTGGTTATGTTGGAATGTTAGTTTCTGTTGAAGCTAATGTTAGAACTGCTGAAGCATCAAGAAAAGGTTTGGCAAGTGGCTTAGCTGTTGCATTTAAATCAGGTGCAGTAACTGGAATGTTAGTAGCTGGATTAGCTTTACTTGCAATTGCAGTCTATTATTATTTTCTATTAAAAGCAGGAATAGATGATAGAGAAGTTGTTAATGCATTAGTTGCATTAGGCTTTGGTGCTTCATTGATATCAATTTTTGCAAGATTAGGTGGTGGTATTTTTACTAAAGGTGCCGATGTTGGTGCTGACCTTGTAGGTAAAGTAGAAGCGGGTATCCCAGAAGATGATCCTAGAAATCCAGCTGTAATTGCTGACAACGTTGGAGATAACGTCGGAGATTGTGCTGGTATGGCAGCAGACTTATTTGAAACTTATGCTGTAACAATTGTTGCAACGATGGTTCTTTCTTCTATTTTTTTTTATGGTGATATAAATATGATGATCTACCCTCTAACTATTGGTGGAGCTTGTATTTTAACATCAATCTTAGGAACTTTTTTTGTTAAACTCGGAAAAAGTAAAAATGTTATGAATGCTTTGTATAAAGGGTTTGTAGTTTCTGCTGTTTCTTCGTTAATAATTTTATACCCTGTAACTGATTATGTAATTGGTTTTACAAGCGAATATACTGTTAATGGTAAAAACTTTACAGGTATGAGCTTGTATTTATGTGGAATAATTGGTTTAGTTATTACTGGACTACTAATTTGGATTACTGAATACTACACTGGAACTGAATACAGACCGGTAAGAAGTATCGCTAAATCTTCTACAACAGGTCATGGAACAAATGTTATTCAAGGCTTAGCTGTTTCTATGGAAGCAACGGCTGTACCAGCTTTAATTATTGTTGCAGGTATATTAGCAACTAACTCAATCGCTGGTCTTTATGGAATTGCTATTTCTGTAACTACAATGCTTGCATTAGCAGGTATGGTTGTTGCACTTGATGCTTACGGACCCGTAACAGATAACGCAGGTGGTATTGCTGAAATGGCTAAACTACCAAACAGTGTTAGAAAAACTACAGATGCATTAGATGCGGTAGGGAATACAACTAAGGCTGTTACTAAAGGTTATGCTATAGGTTCTGCAGGTTTAGGTGCGCTAGTATTATTTGCAGCTTATGTTGAAGACATCAAGCACTTTTCAGGTGTTGCAGGTTCAAAGCTTGAAGGAATTGTTGTAACTTTTGATTTATCAAACCCTTACGTTGTAGTCGGTTTATTAATTGGTGGAATGCTGCCATATTTATTTGGATCGATGGGAATGCAAGCTGTAGGTAGAGCTGGTGGTGCTGTGGTTGTTGAAGTAAGAAGACAATTTAAAAAATATCCAGGTATCATGAAGGGTAAACAAAAACCTGATTATGCTAAATTAGTTGATTTATTAACTCTAGCCGCAATCAGAGAAATGATTATACCTTCGTTATTACCAGTTCTTTCTCCTATTGTTTTATACTTTGTAATACTAGCAATAGGTGGTCAAGTAGCTGCTTTAGCTGCTGTTGGTGCAATGTTGCTAGGTGTAATTATTACAGGTTTATTTGTAGCTGTTTCAATGACTGCTGGTGGTGGTGCTTGGGATAATGCGAAAAAGTACATTGAGGATGGACATCATGGTGGAAAAGGTTCTGAAGCACACAAAGCTGCTGTAACTGGAGACACTGTTGGAGACCCATACAAAGATACTGCTGGTCCTGCTGTAAACCCGATGATTAAGATTACTAATATTGTAGCTTTATTATTGTTGGCTGTAATTGCTGGATAAAAAGATAAAGTTTATCTTTTTCTTTTACCTAAGGGGTCATTAATTTTCTGTCTCAAACTGGATAGGAAGTCGTATACAAATGTATTTTTTTTGTATTGATTTTCAGTAGTTTGCTCTGCAAATTTTAATTCTTGCATATTAGTAAGATCTAAAAATTCTTTTTTCTTTAAAAGACCCATGCTATTAATTTCCAGCAAAAGAACATTATTTACCATAATTCTTTCGCTACCAAACCTGGTTAAAGATGTATTATTGGTTTTTCTTTCAATATAAATCCACAAATCATTGTCAAAACTGCTTCTTGTTGATGGTGAACCTAAAATTTTTAAGATATCATTCTTGTTTGATGAGTTAATTTTAAGCTTTTCTTGTTTAATCTTTAAAAATCTAACACCGTGGTGCTTTTCAACTTTTTTTAAAGTACAAGCTGAAATAAATAATGATATTATAATAAATATAAATAATTTTCTCATGGATAAAAACTACATAAATATCTACAACAATTTAGTTAAATTAACTAGAAATAAAGATTTGTATAAAGATTTTAAAAATCAAGATACTTTTTCTGATAGATTGATATTCTTTTTACTTCATTTTGCTTTCTTTTTGAAAGTTTATAAGGAAAATAATGATAAAAAACTACTTCAAGAAATTTATGATTTTACCTTCAGGCAAGTTGAATTAAGCATCAGAGAAATTGGTTATGGTGACCAATCAATTAATAAAAAAATGAAAGATTACTTAAACTTATTTTATGGAATGATTGATAAAATTCACAGTTGGGATGAATTAGATATAGAATCTAGAAGCTCTATTTTAGTAAATTTTTTAGATAATTCATCTAATATTGAGTATTTGGTTAAATATTTTGAAAATTATAGGTTAAATTTAAAAAATAATACTTTAAATTCTTATATAAAAGGTGTACTTAAGCATTAATTTTATTATGGCTGTACCTAAACGAAAACAATCACCGTCAAGAACTGGAATGAGAAGAGCTCAGAATATGAAGTTCAAATCTACCAATATTGTTGAGGATAAAAAATCTGGAGAATACAGATTGCCTCATCACTTAGATCTAAAAACAGGCATGTACAGAGGTAGACAAGTTTTAGACCCTAAGGAATAAAAGTCCAAAATTAAATGAGCAAAATAATAAAAATTGCAGTTGATGCAATGGGTGGAGATAATTCACCAAAAAAGGTTATAGAAGGAATTATTCATCACTATAAAAGTAACGTTAATACTTTTTATCAAATTTTTGGTGATAAGGAAGAAACCCAAAATTATATCAATGACCAGTTACCCTCATCTTCATTTGAAATAATTCATACTAAAGATGTAGTTAGAGGAACTGATAGCCCTTTAGAGGGAGCCAAAAGAGGAAAAAACACTAGTATGTGGTTAGCCATACAAAGTGTAAAAGAAAAAAAATCTGACATAGTCATTTCTGCTGGTAACACTGGGGCATTACTTGTTATTTCAAAACTTAATCTAAAGATGATTGAAAATATTGATAAACCAGCACTTTCAGCTTTATGGCCAAATAAAAAGAATATGAGTGTTGTACTAGATTTGGGAGCTAATATCGAATGTAGTCCAAAAAATTTAATTGATTTTTCTATAATGGGATCTTCATTATTTAAATCGTTGTATCCTGATGATACTGCAAGAGTTGCTTTATTAAATATAGGGTCTGAAGAAATTAAGGGTAATGAAACTATCAAAGAAACTTACCAACAACTAAATCAAAGAAATAACACAGACTTTGAATTTAAAGGTTATATAGAAGGTAATCAGTTAATGAATGGTGATGTAAATGTTATCGTTGCAGATGGATTTACTGGAAATATTGCTTTAAAAACAGCCGAGGGTACTGCAAATTTTATTACAAGTGAATTAAAGAAAGCTATGACAGGTAATATTATTGGTAAGATTTCATCATTACTAAACATTTCTAATCTAAAAAAATTTAAAAAAAGATTGGATCCAAGACTTTATAATGGTGCAATTTTTATAGGTTTAGATTCTCCAGTCATTAAAAGCCATGGTGGAACAGATTATATAGGCTTTTCAAACTCTTTAAGTGTTTGCACTAGAATTGTTAGTGGTAATTTAATAGAAAAGATAAGAAACAATATAACTTAATGCAAAGAACTAACTTAACCAAAAAAGACCTTATAAATTCAATTTATATGCAAATTGGTTTCTCAAAAAATATATCTGAAAATTTGATTGATGATTTTCTAATTACAATAGTAGAAAATTTAAAAACAGAAAAAAAATTAAAGCTATCAAAATTTGGTACTTTTTCTATAAGAGCAAAAAAAAGTAGAATTGGACGAAACCCTAAAACAAAAGAACAAGCAACTATATCTAATAGAGATGTTGTTTTATTTAAAGCTTCTAAGGAATTTAAAGATTTGGTAAATTCTAAGAATGATTCATAAAAATAATGATGCTTATAAGTCAATAGGTGAGGTTGCTAAAATTCTTGATCTTGTAAACAAGAAAAAAGGAACCTTGAATACTCATACTATTCGATTTTGGGAGAAGGAATTTAAGCAAATTAAGCCAAAAATTTTAAATGGTAATAGAAGATATTATAATAATGATGCAATTGAGGTTTTAAAAAAAGTTAAATATCTACTTAAAGATCAGGGAATGACAATTATTGGTGTTAAAAAAGTTCTTAATTCTGATAAATCATTAAAACTTGACGAATTACCAAATAATTCTATAAATGCTGATTATAGTTTAAAAAATAAACTTAAGAAGATTTCTGATTTAATAAAAAAAATAAAAAGTTTAAAATAAAATGGCAAAAAAAACACACGTTAAAGTTAGATTGGTACCTGAGGCTAAACCTGATAGTCCATTTTTTTATTATGTTAAAAAACCAGCAGGTGGTGAAAAAGCTAAAGTTAAATTGTCTGCCAAGAAGTACAATCCATCTACAAGAAAGCATGAGATGTTTGTGGAAAAAAAATTACCTCCACACAGTAAATAGTATTACTTTTTTCTAAAATTTCTTTTTTCGTAATCAATAAAAGACCAAATCATATTTTTCCAGATTCTATTAGTGATTTTTGGGTCTATATTAGTTTGTATTGATTTTTTTTTAATCTTTTTAAGAATAAAATTGATCCTTTTTTGATCAATTATTTCTTTCTTATGAACTTTTACTTTTAATACTTCATTGACTAGTGATGATCTTTTTTTGATTAGTTTAAGCAAATCATTATCCAGCTTATCAAGCTTTATTCTAATCTGATTTAGTTTTTTTTTATTAGTAGGCGACATTTATTCAATTGGTTATTAAGATAATTATTATAAGTATAATTTATGTTTGTAAATAGCGGCAACTATATAAAATATTTAAAACTGTGGTTAATAACTTTATTTTCATTAATTATACTCATGGTAGCAGTTGGTGGTCTTACTAGATTAACTGATTCAGGTTTATCCATCACTGCTTGGGAACTCTTTACTGGAATTCTGCCACCGCTGAATATTAATGAGTGGAATTTTTATTTTTCTGAGTACAAAAAAATACCTGAATATAAAAATATTAATTATGGTATGTCTTTAGAGGAATTTAAAGTAATTTTCTATTGGGAGTATGCTCATCGATTATTAGCAAGATTTGTTGGCTTGTTTACTTTAGTACCATTAATTTTTTTTACTATATATTTTAGAGATACAAAGTATTACTCAAATAAATATTATTGGATTTTTTTTCTTGTGTGCCTCCAAGGGTTTATTGGTTGGTATATGGTTTCTAGTGGATTAATTGAAAATAATGATGTTAGTCACTTTAGATTAAGCATTCATTTATCTTTAGCTTTATTTATCTTATGTTTAATTTTCTGGTATATTTTAGATATTTATAAAACTAAAAAATTTCAAAATAAAATTCCAAATTTACTTTTATTATTCATACTTAAGTTGATAGTTTTACAGATAGTATTGGGTGCTTTTTTATCGGGTTTAGATGGTGGTCTTATCTATAATACATGGCCTGATATGAACGGTAGCTTTTTCCCAAATGATGTTGGTTATGGTGATTTAATTTACACTCAATTATTTAATAACCCATCTATTGTTCAATTTTTGCATAGATCGACAGCATATTTACTTTTATTTTTTATAATTATTTTGAATTTAATCTATTTTAAAAACAAATATGATTTCAAATATGTAATATTTTTTGATGTTGCTATCTTGATTCAAATTTTTTTAGGAATTGTAACTTTGATTTCTGGTGTAGAGATTAAATATGCTTCACTACACCAGTTAGGTTCAATATTAGTTTTGAGTTCTTATTTTTTGATATTGTATAAAAATTCTAACTAACAGCCTTCAATTTCTTTTTTGATGAGTTTTCTAATGCTTGATCTAAGTCATCTATAATGTCATCAATATGCTCTAAACCAATGCACAATCTAACATATCCTGGTGTAACACCTGCAGCCGCTAATTCACTTTCAGTTAACTGACTGTGAGTGGTAGATGCAGGATGAATTGCTAAACTTCTTGCATCACCAATGTTAGCTACATGGTAAAACATCTTTAAAGATTCTATAAATCTTTTTCCTGCTTCAATGCCTTCAGCTAATTCAATACCGACTAAAGCACCATTGCCACCTTTAAGATATTTTTTGGCTCTTTTATTTATTTCATCATTATGTTCGGTAGAATAAATGACTTTCTTTACTGCTTTGTGTTTCTTTAAATAATCAACAACTTTAGAAGCATTTTCACAATGTTGTTTCATTCTTAAAGCAACAGTTTCTAAACCCTGTATTACTCCAAAAGCATTGTCCGGAGAAAGTGCAGAACCTAGATCTCTCAAAATTGTCACTCTTGCTCTTACTGCGAAAGAAACATTAGCTCCTGTTAATTCTGGAACTGCTTTACCCCAAACTACACCACCATAACTTGCATCTGGCTCATTAAATAGAGGTTGTCTTTTTGGGTCTGCTGTCCAGTCAAAATTACCACCATCAACTAAAGCACCACCAACAACTGTACCATGTCCTGCTATATATTTTGTAAGTGAATAAACTACTACTGCAGCTCCATGTTCTAATGGCTTACAAATGACAGGTGCAGCTGTGTTGTCTACTATTAATGGTATATTGTATTTTTTTCCAATATCTGAAACCTCTTTAATTGGAAAAACCCTTAAATATGGATTCGGTAAAGTTTCTCCATAAAAGGCTCTTGTCTTGTCATCTATAGCTTTTTCAAAGTTTTTTGGATCAGATGGATCAGCATATCTAACTTCAATACCAAGTTTACTTAGAGTGTGAGTAAACAAAGATACTGTACCACCATATAGGTCTGTAGAGCTAACAATATTGTCACCAGCTTGTGCTAGGTTTAAAATTGCAAATGTTGAAGCTGTTTGACCAGATGCTACTGTTAAACTAGCTAGACCACCATCAAGTGCTGCAAGTCTTTTTTCCAAAACATCATTTGTTGGATTCATGATTCGTGTATAAATATTACCAAACTCTTTTAACGCAAATAAATTTGCAGCGTGTTCAGTACTGTCAAATTGATAAGAAGTTGTTCTATAAATTGGAACTGCTACAGCTTTAGTTGTTGGATCACTTCTATAATCTCCACCATGTATGGCTATAGTCTCAGGGTTTTGTCTTTTTGTGCTCATCTTATTCTCCTTTTTTAGTACTTTTGCTTTATGCAAGGCGTACAATACAGTTCAAATGCGCCTACCGATAATGTGGGTAAAAAATCCATTTTAGCAATAACTAGCCTGCAATAGGAACAAATCGGCTTAATCAAACTATCATTAAAGCAAGCTATTGCAAGAGAAATATAAAATTGACATTATATCTAATAATAGTATTAATCCTCGCACAATGACAAAATTTCTAAAAAGTGGTGATTTAAACAGTAACTGGTTTGAGATAGATGCTAAAAATGCTGTAGTTGGTAGATTAGCTTCGATCATTGCTATGATTGTTAGAGGAAAAAATAAAACTACTTTTACTCCACACATGGACGACGGTGATTTTGTTGTAGTTAAGAATGTTGAGCAAGCAAAATTTACTGGAAAAAAATTTAAAGATAAAAAATACTTTAGACACACAGGTCACCCTGGTGGAATTAAAGAAATTACTCCTGAAAAACTATTAGAAAAAAACAAACCTGGTGAGACACTAAAATTAGCAATTAAAAGAATGTTACCTGGTGGAGTTCTTGGAAGAAAACAATTAACTAAAGTTAAAATTTATGCAGGTGAAGAACACCCTCATGCCGCACAAAACCCAAAACTTTTAGATTTGGGTAAATTAAACAGTAAAAATTTAATAAGAAATTAATATGGAAACAGCAGCTGCACCAATTAAAGTATCACCAAAAAAACCTAAAATTAAATTAGATTTTAAAGATAGTAAATACGCAACTGGTAGAAGAAAAAAATCTATTGCAAAAATTTGGGTGAAAAAGGGTACTGGAAAAATTTATGTTAATGGCAGAACGATGGATGAATATTTCACTAGCGGAAGTCATAAAATGCAAATTACAAGACCATTTGAAATTATAAACCAAGCAACTGATTATGACGTAAGATGTAGTGTTGCTGGTGGTGGACATACTGGTCAAGCTGGTGCAATGGTTCATGGTATTGCTAAAGCACTAATCTTATTTGATTCAGAGAATAGAGCAGTACTTAAGACAGAAAAGCTTAATACTAGAGACTCTAGATCAGTTGAAAGAAAAAAACCTGGTCGTAGAAAAGCTAGAAGAAGCTTCCAATTCTCGAAAAGATAATTCTTTTTTAACTCTAAACTGTTATAATATTATAATGCCTAAGCTTAATGTTTTAGTTGCTGGATCTACTGGTTATATCGGTGTTCAATTAATTAAATTATTAGTTAAACACAGCGATGTTAAGATTAAATATCTTTGTGGAAATTCCTCTGTTGGAAAAAATATCACTAGTTATGAAAAGTCATTAGGTTCAAAAAAGCTACCTAAAATAATCAAATACAACAGATCCCTTTTAAAAAACGTAGATCTTGTTTTTACAGCTTTACCTAATGGTGAAGCACAAGATATTTCAAATGATTTATTAAATCATAATGTATTAATTGATTTAGCTGCAGACTTTAGACTTAATAAAGCATCAGATTATCTAAAGTGGTACAAACAGAAACACAGATCTGTAAAAAATATTAAAAAATCAATTTATTCATTACCAGAAATCAATGGTGACAAAGTAAAGAAATTTAATATTATCGGATGCCCAGGTTGCTACCCAACTTCAATACTTTTACCGCTTATACCTTTAGTTAAGAATAATTTAATTAAAACAGATAATATTATTATAGATTCAAAATCTGGTTACTCAGGAGCTGGTAGAGGTGTGCATAAAAAATATAAGGATAAAAATCTTTATGAATCCTTAAGTGCTTATGGTGTAGGCTTTCACAGACATAACTCTGAAATTCAACAAGAAATTGATAACCACACTAAAAAGAAATTTTCTTTTACATTCACACCCCATTTAACAGCAATGTTCAGAGGGATACTTAGCACTATTTATTTAGATCTTAACAAAGGTGTAAGTATTAAAAAATTGGAAAATACTTTAAAGAAACAATATTCAAAAAATAGATTCGTTAAAATTTTAAAAAAAAATTCATTGTTAAGTACAAACGACGTAATTAACACAAATAATTGCTATATAGTAATTTGTAAAACTAAGTATAAAAATAGAGTTATTATTTTATCTGTTATTGATAATTTAATTAAAGGTGGAGCAGGTCAAGCAATACAAAATATGAATATCAAATATGGTTTTAATGAAACAAAAGGATTAATTTGAGATACTTATTTTTACCTTTAATATTTTTTTTAACTTCGTGCTCGTTAAACAAAGACTCTGCTTATTGGAATGAAGATCCCATAAAAAAGTCTGCTGATGATAAAAAACTATCAAAGATATTAGAAAAAACTGGTGATTATAAATCTATGACCTTTGATGAATTTAACCTTTTTCTTAAAGATTATTCAAATAACGCTGAATACCCAGATATTAACAAATAGATGAAAAATAAAATTAACATTGCAGTAGTTGGTTTAGGACAAGTTGGTATCTATTTGTTAAATGAACTTAACACTAAAAAAAAGGATATTGAGCTTAAGACAGGTAAAAAGATCAATGTAGTAGCTGTTTCAGCAAGAAGTATTTCTAAAAAGAGAAGATTTAAAGTTAATAAGAAAATATTTTTTAAGAATCCATTAGAAATTTTTAATAAAACTAAAGTAGATATTTTATTCGAAGCTATAGGTATGTCGGATGGGATTTCTAAAAAAGTTGTAGAAACTGCCTTAAAATATAAAATACATGTAATCACTCCCAATAAAGCGCTTATCTCTAAACATGGTGATTATTTAGGAAAATTAGCAGAGGATAATAATGTTAATTTAGAATTTGAAGCATCTGTAGCAGGTGGAATTCCAATATTAAGAACCATTAAAGAGGGACTTGCAACTAACAAAATTTCTAAGGTTTATGGAATTTTGAACGGTACCTCTAACTATATTCTTTCAGAAATGAGAAATTCTAAAGACAGTTTTTCAAATGTTTTAAAAAAAGCACAAAAACTTGGATATGCTGAACCAGGTAACCCTAAATTAGATCTTAATGGTTTTGATGCTTTTGCTAAAGTAAGAATTTTGTCTGCTCTCGCTTTTAATACTAAAATTTCAAAACACAAATGTTTGATGGAAGGTATTGAAAAGATTGAGTTAAAAGATATTGAAATTGCTAATCAATTAAATTCACGTATTAAATTATTGGGTATTTCTGAGATTATTAATAATCAATTGTTTGAAACTGTTCATCCTTGTCTAGTTAGTAAAAATTCATACATTGGTAACGTTGGCGGAGTTATGAATGCTGTTATTCTTGAAGGAAAACCTGTTGGCGAAAGTATATTACAGGGGGAGGGAGCTGGCCCTGGTCCAACTTCATCATCATTATTATCTGATCTACTCTCAATATTAAATGGGAATGTTAAAAAACCTTTTGGTATCCTTAGCAATAAACGTAAATCAATTAAATGTTACAACGTTAATAATTATGTGAATTCATTATATTTGAGATTTGAAGTTAAAGACAAACCTGGAGTTTTATCAACAATTACTAACAGATTAGCTAAGTATAAAATTTCAGTAAAAAGACTAATTCAAACTCCTGATAAAAAAAATAATAAAGCCACTATTGTTATTATTACCCATAAAACTAATGAACTTAATTCTAAGAATTGTCTTTCTGTTTTCAAAAAAGACAAAAATATTCTTAAATATCCAACACTGATTAGAATTTATAATTAATGGAGTTATATCTAAAACTGTTTGAGGTTTTATTTCCTGTCTTTTTTGTTGTTGGTATTGGTTATTATTTAGGTAAAAATAATCCAAAAATTGATACTACTTTTATAACAAATTTTGCTGCGAATATTGGAACTCCAGCAATGATTATATATGCGCTAACTTCAACTGGTACATCTTTTGAAATATTTAAAGATTACTTTTGGTACTTTTTAATTGCAATTGCTGCTTTTACTTTTATTGGAATTGTTTTTCTATTCTTCTTAAAAACTAAAGACATCATCCGTGAACTTCCACCATTTATTATGCCAAATACTGGAAATATGGGCTTACCAATATGTTTGTTTGCTTATGGATCTCAAGGATTAGGTGTTGCTGCTGCTATTTCAGCTTTAATAATTCTATGTCACTTTACGTTGGGAATTTTTCTTGCTGATAGAAAATTCAATATTAATGTAATTCTTAAAAATCCACCATTTTATGCAATTATAATTTCAGTGATTTTTCTATATTTCAAAATAGAACTTCCTGTCTTTGTAGAAAACACAACCTTTCTACTGATGTACGCTACAATCTTTTTAATATTAATGTCTTTAGGAATTGCCTTAACTCGTTTTAAAGTTTTTTCTTTTAAGAAAGCTGTGATTTCATCAATTGGAAGAGTTGTCCTAGGTCCTATTGTTGCGTTATTAATAATTAGATATTTTGATCTATCAGGATTTGCAGCTGGTGTTTTATTGATACAATGTTCAATGCCTAGTGCTGTTTTAAATTATCTTGTAGCTTCAATTTATTCACCAAAAAAAATTGTAGATAGCGTTGCTAGCACTATCGTTGTTTCAACAGTTATGTCTTTTGCTACTATTCCGGTAGTCGTATTCTTTGCTTTAAAGTACTTTAATTAAACTGTATCTATTGGCTTATGAAAGCCATCATATTTAACCTTTTAGCATGGGTAATGCTTCCAATTATGGATGGTTTTGCAAAGTATTTAAGTGCTGATATGCCTGTTTTACAGATCACATGGGCAAGGTACTTTTTTACTGTCGCATTCACGCTTCCAATAATGTTCTTGTTTTATAACAAGCAGCTCGTTTGGACTGATAAACCTAAGTTACAAATAATAAGAGGTTTAATACTCCTTTGTGCGAATATTTGTTTCTTCTATGCAATATCTGTTATCTCTTTAGCTAAAGCTTTAACACTCGCCTTTGTGGCACCCTTAATTGTTACTGCATTTTCACCTATATTATTGGGTGAGAAGGTGGGTATAAGGAGGTGGACTGCCGTTATTATAGGTTTTATTGGCTCTTTAGTGGTTATAAGGCCAGGTTTCGTGGAGATTAACTTAGCTAGTCTAGCCGCATTAGGAACAGGTATAATGTATGGGTTCTATTTAATAATTACACGTAAATTGAGCACTTCAGATAACCCTTTATTAACCTTATTACTAACTGGATTAGTTGGATTAGTTGCTGTTTCAGGGTTAATGCCATTTGTTTGGGTTAATCCAAGTGCTTCTCAATGGTCTATGATGGCCTCTATAGGCGTATTTGCCTGCATTGGGCACTTATTTCTTATATTATCCCTTAAATATGCTGATGCTTCTAAATTAGCTCCATTTAGCTACTTTGAAATCATTACTAATATCATTATTGGGTATTATTTCTTTAGTGACTTTCCTGATAATTGGACATTCTTAGGTCTGTCCATTATTATTATGAGTGGAATTTATATCTCAAGAAGAGAGTCTTATATTAAATCTAATTAATTAGGTAT
>JAOIXS010000017.1 GCA_028225715.1 Candidatus Pelagibacter sp. | reverse complement strand
CTAAATAAACTTTTGTTTTATTTTTTGATAATTCTTTTTGTAATTTTTCAGCTTCAGATTTAGATCTATTGTAATGAATAATCATTTCAACTCCTGGACCTGAGAGTTTCTTTGCAATAGCAGCACCCATTCTTGTTGCAGCTCCTGTGATAATTATTTTGTTTGCTTCCATTTTTTCTTACCTTTTTGTGCTCTTGTACCAGGTAAGCCCATCTTTGATCTACCTTTTGGATACACTCTATTTTCTTGATTATAGTGTTTTACTTTTGGATTTAATACAATTTCTAACTCTGACGCTTCAAGGTTTCTTATTTCATCTCTAATTTTTGCAGCTTCTTCAAATTCAAGGTTTGTTGCAGCATCTTTCATTCTTTTATTTAATTGTTTTAAATGTTTTTTTAAATTACCTCCAATATTGTCACCCGTCCCAACTTTTAGGTAGTCTTTTTCATAAACACTTTCCAACACATCACTTATCTCTTTTTTAATTGAGGTTGCATCAATGTTGTGCTTTTTATTATAGGCAACCTGAATTGCCCTTCTTCTGTCTGTTTCTTGAATTGCTTTTTTTATACTTTTTGTTTCTTTGTCAGCATAAAGAATAACTCTACCTTCAAGATTTCTTGCTGCTCTTCCGATAGTTTGAACCAAAGAAGTTTCAGATCTTAAAAATCCTTCTTTATCAGCATCTAAAATTCCAACTAATGCACACTCTGGTATATCGAGCCCTTCTCTTAAAAGATTTATACCAACTAATACATCAAATACTCCTAGTCTTAAATCTCTCATGATTTCTATTCTCTCAAGCGTATCAATGTCTGAGTGAAGATATCTAACCCTAATCCCATTTTCGTGAAAATATTCGGTTAAGTCTTCAGCCATTTTCTTAGTTAAAGTTGTGATTAGTACTCTATAATTTTTATCAATTGTTTTTTTGCATTCATGCATTACGTCATCAACTTGATTTTTTGCAGGTTTTATCTCAACTGGTGGATCAATTAAGCCAGTAGGTCTTATTATTTGTTCTACAAATTTACCTTTAACTTGTTCTAATTCCCAAGGACCAGGTGTTGCTGATACAAAAACTGTCTGCGTTCTCATTGCATCCCATTCTTCAAACTTAAGTGGCCTGTTATCCATACAAGAGGGTAGTCTAAAACCATATTCTGCAAGATTGCTTTTTCTTGATCTGTCTCCTTTATACATTCCATTTAATTGGGGAACAGTAACATGACACTCATCTACAAAAATAAGTGTGTTGTCTGGGAAGTACTCAAATAGAGTAGGAGGTGGTTCCCCAGGTTTTCGTCCTGATAAAAATCTAGAATAGTTTTCAATACCAGCACAAGAACCAGTAGCCTCAATCATTTCTAAATCAAATTTTGTTCTCTCTTCTAAACGTTGAGCTTCTAATAATTTATTTTGTTCTTTAAATTTTTTAAGAGTGGCTTCTAATTCTCTTTTAATTTTTATTACAGCTTGTTCGATAGTTGGCTTTGGAGTGATGTAATGACTATTTGCATAAACTTTTATAACATCTAAATCTTTTAATAAATCACCTGTTAAAGGATCAAATTCTTCAATCTTTTCTAATTTATCTCCAAATAAACTTAGCCTCCATGCTCTATCTTCAAGGTGTGAGGGAAATATTTCAATGTATTCACCTCTTGCTCTAAAGGTACCTCTGTAAAAACTTTGATCATTTCTTTTATATTGTAGGTGTACTAAGGTTTTTATTAACTGTTCTCTGTTGTAGTCGTAATCTTTCTTTAAACTTAAAGTCATTTTACTGTAAGCTTCAACAGATCCCAGTCCGTAAATACAAGAAACACTAGATACAATAATTACGTCATCTCTCTCTAGCAGCGATCTTGTTGCTGAGTGACGCATTCGATCAATTTGTTCATTAATAGATGCTTCTTTTTCAATATAAGTGTCAGACCTTGGTACATAGGCCTCAGGTGTGTAGTAATCATAGTAAGAGACAAAATATTCAACAGCATTTTCTGGAAAAAATGATTTCATCTCTCCATAAAGTTGAGCTGCTAATGTTTTATTAGGAGCAAGTATGAGAGCAGGTCGATTAGTTCGTTCAATAACTTGAGCCATTGTAAAAGTTTTTCCCGAACCTGTTACACCAAGTAAAACTTGGTTTAACTCATCTTTATTTGCACCCTTAACTAATTGTTTAATTGCCTCAGGTTGATCACCTGCTGGTTTAAAATCTGTTACAAGTTTAAACTTTTGTCCACCTTCTAGTTTCTGGTGAATTTCTGGGTTTTTACTTTGGATTTCAGTAATTAAATCTTGATAAGTATTTTGCATTATCTATAAAACTATTAGAATAAAATTATATTTCAATGAGCATTATATCAGACAGTCTAAAAAAGATTAAACCATCACCAACTATTGCTGTAACTCAAAAGGCAAGAGAGTTAAAAGCTGGTGGAAAAGATGTTATAGGACTTGGGGCAGGAGAGCCTGACTTTGATACACCAGATAACATTAAACAAGCGGCCATAAAAGCCATAAATGATGGTGACACCAAATATACAGCCGTTGATGGAACTGCTGCTTTAAAAGATGCTATTGTTAAAAAATTTAAAAGAGAAAATAATCTAGATTACACAAATGATCAAATCACAGTTGGTGCTGGTGGAAAACATGTAATTTATAATGCCATGATGGCAACCCTAAATGAAGGAGACGAGGTTATAGTTCCCGCTCCTTATTGGGTTTCTTATCCTGACATGGTTTTATTAGCTGGTGGAACTCCAATTATTTTAGAGTGCAATGAAAAACAAGGATTTAAAATTAATCCAACTGAATTAGAAAAATCTATAACACAAAAAACAAAGTGGATAATATTAAATTCACCATCAAACCCAACGGGTGCTTGTTATACTGAAGGTGATATTAAAGAAATTGCAAATATTTTAGCTAAACACCCTCACGTTCATATTTTAAGTGATGATATTTATGAGCACGTAACATACGAAGGTTTTAAATTTTTTACTATTGCACAAATTGATAGCTTGAAAGAAAGAGTTCTTACAATGAACGGTGTAAGTAAAGCTTACTCAATGACTGGCTGGAGAATAGGGTATGCAGCTGGTCCTAAAGAAATTATTAAAGCAATTGCTAAAATACAATCGCAATCAACAACAAATCCATCTTCAATTAGTCAAGCTGCAGCTGTTGAAGCTTTAAATGGAACTCAAGATTTTATTAAAGAAAGAGCGACTTCTTTTCAAGAAAGAAGAAACTTTGTTGTTAAAGCACTAAATGAAATAGAGGGAATTGAATGTTTAAATCCAGATGGAGCATTTTATGTTTTTCCAAGCTGCAAAGGGTTAATTGGAAAAAAAGATACAAGTGGTAAGGAGCTTAAGACAGATACTGATTTTGTTCAGTCTTTATTAGAAAATAGTGGTGTTGCAGTTGTTCAAGGTTCTGCATTTGGTTTAGAAGGTTTTTTTAGAATATCTTATGCAACCTCTATGGAAAATCTTAAAAAAGCTTTAGAAAAAATATCTTCTTTTTGTAAAAGTCTTAACTAGGTTTTTGTTTTCCCCACATCTCAAAATATTTACCTTTTTCTAACAATAAACTCTCATGCGTCCCTTGCTCAATAATAGAACCCTGATCAAGAACAATAATATTGTCAGCATTTGCAGCTGTAGATAGTCGGTGAGCAATTATTAAGGTTGTTTTACCTTTCGAGACATTTTCTAGATTTTTTTGAATTTCTTTTTCAGTGCTAGTATCTAATGCAGATGTCGCCTCATCAAAGAAAAATATTTTAGGGTTTTTTAGAATAGTTCTTGCAATAGCAACCCTCTGTTTCTCTCCACCAGATAATTTTAACCCTCTCTCTCCTACAATTGTTTCATAACCATCCGGTAAAATTGTTATAAAATCATGTATATCTGCATTTTTTGCTGCACTAATAACCTCCTCTTTAGTAGCACCAGTATTACCGTAAGCTATATTATAATAAATTGTGTCATTAAATAAGACAGTGTCTTGTGGAACTACACCAATAATTTTTCTTAAAGAGTTTTGAGAAATCATATTTACATTTGTATTGTTGATAAAAATATTTCCCTCTTTTGGATCATAAAACTTGAATAACAGTCTACTTATTGTTGATTTACCAGCACCCGTTGGTCCTACGATGGCTACTTTTTTTCCATTAGGAACAGTAAATGAAATATTTTTAATGATAGTTCTTCTTATATCGTAATCAAAACTAATGTTTTCAAATCTAATTTCTGCATCGTTACTTTGGGGTATATCATCAAGATTATCATTTGTTGTTGGAGCAACCTCTAATAAGCTAAACATATTTTCCATATCAGTCAGTGCTTGCCTAATTTCTCTATAAACAGAACCTAACCAATTCAATGGCTGATATAATTGGAGCATGTAGGCATTAATTACAACAAACCCACCAATATTAATCTCTCCACTTTTGATCCCATAAACTGACATCACCAACATAATAGTAATACCCACCATTATGATAAATGTTTGGGCTATGTTTAATAGTGAAAGAGAATGTCTACTTTGATTTGCTGCTAACTCATATTCTTCTAATGATTGATCAAGCCTATTAGCTTCAAAGGCCTCATTATTAAAATATTTAACTGTCTCAAAGTTCAATAAACTATCAATCATCTTAGTGCTGACATCATTATCAGCTTGGTTCATTCTTTTTCTAAATACATTTCTCCATTCAGTAATCTTAAAAGTTAAGAAAGAATAAAGGCCAATAGTTATAAGTGTTACAACAGCATACCATGGGCCATATAGATAAAATAAAATCCCAGAAACTAAGAACACTTCAAAGAAAGTAGGAGCAATATTAAACAAGACATATCTTAGAAGAAAATCTATTCCTTTAGTTCCTCTGTCTATATATTTTGCCAGTGCACCTGTTTGTCTATTTAAATGAAATTGTAAGGATAGATTGTGAAGATGTTGGAACATTGTCAAAGATATTTGTCTAATAGAATGCTGGGAAACTTTTGAAAATAAGGCGTCTCTAATTTCAACAAATGTGAAAGCAATTACTCTAGTTACACCATAGCCAACTACTAAAGCTATTGGTACCAGCATAAATAAATTAATACCTGAACTTAATTCAGTCAGAGAGTTTACGGCACTACCCAATACTAGAGGAGTGCTAACGCTGGCTATTTTTGCTAAAACTAAAGCAACAACTGCAAAACTAACTCGTATCCTTAAATCTTTCCTTTTTTTTGGCCACAAATAAGGAAGCAACAGTTTAAAAGTCTTAATGTATTTACCCTTTTTCACAATCTAGATATAACTGATTAGTAATAATTTGTTACAAGCAAATTAGACCTTATAATGAATTAAAAAAAGATATTTTAACTGAATAAACAATAAGGAAATATAAATGTTAAGCGTATATTTGGCAGGTGAAATTCACAGTAATTGGAGAGAAGAAATTATTCAACTTTGTGAAAAAGAGAAATTAGATGTTAAATTTACATCTCCCGTCACCGATCATGAGGCATCTGACAATTGTGGTGTAGAAATTCTAGGAGTAGAAGAAAAAAATTTTTGGAAAGATAGAAAAGGCGCTAATATCAATTCAATTCGAACTAAGAAATCTATTCAAGATTGTGATGTAATTATTGTTAAGTTTGGTGAAAAATTTAAGCAATGGAATGCAGCATTTGATGCGGGATATGCTACGGCACTTAATAAATCTATGATTGTTATTCATAACGATGATCATCAACATGCTCTTAAAGAAGTGGATGGCTCTGCTGCTGCTGTTGCTTCAGATCAAAAACAAGCTTTTCGTATATTGAAATATATATTGGAAGGTTCCTTAAAGTAATGAAAACAGCTTTGTTATTTGGCTCATCCGGCTTAGTTGGAGGGCATCTTCTTAATCAATTAATTAAGGATATTAATTATTCTAAAATAAAATTATTTGTTCGTTCAGTTCCTGAAAATAGTGATCCAAAAGTAGAGATTATTAAGACTGATTTTAGTAATTTACAAAATCACAATGAAGATATCAAAGGAGATGATTGTTTCGTTTGTATTGGTACAACAAAAAAAAATTCACCTGATAAAGATGAATATAAAAGAGTTGAACTTGATATTCCTAAAGAAGTTGCAAAAATTGCAAAATCAAATTTGGTTAACTCATTTATTTTTGTCTCTGCATTATATGCAAACCCCAAGAGTTCGGGAGACTATGTAAGATTTAAAGGATTAGTTGAAGAAGAATTAAAAGAACTTAATTTTCCAAAACTTGGAATAATGAGACCATCTTTTTTAATAGGTAATAGAAAAGAAAAAAGAGTGAGTGAAACAATAGGTATTTTTGTTTTTAAGTTACTTTCTCCATTACTTTTAGGTCCTTTAAAGAAAATGAAACCTATTCATTCGGAAACTGTTGCAAAAACTATGATCAGAGCTGCAAATGAAAACTTAGAAAAAAATATTTTTGAGTCGAATGAAATCGATGAATTAGTTTTAAACCAATCCTAATCTCACAACAGATTTAGCAGTTTCAGATATACAGTCTTTTGCAGGATTAAATTTTAACCCTAATAACTCTTCGGCATAGGTTGTGTCAGTTTGCATTACAATCTCAAGATCTGGAATTAAAGTTTTAGCACTTGAGTCAAACAAACTAATTAATTTAACCATAAAATTTGGTAGTTCTTTTTTGGGAAGTTTTTTCGCATACTCTGGCATTGCTTCAGCCATTATTTGGGATAACTCAATTAGTTTTTTTACTTCTTTTCCAACAATTAATCTTCTACCACCAACCTTGGTATTTCCAATACAAGCAACATGTGCTTTTGCAACATCTTTTACATCCGAAATCAAAATTCCCCATTTAGGTGCTGCTGGAAATTTGCCTTTTAGAAACTGTCTAACATATTCAATTGAAGTTCCTCCTTTTTTATCAAGAGCGTCACCAAATACTCCACCAGGATTAATCATAGTTAATTTATTTTTTAATCCTTTACTCTCCATTAGTTCCCACGCTGCTTTTTCAGCTTTTGTTTTTGATAAAAAGTAATCGTTTACTCCCTCTATCCAGTTTTCATCTGTCCAATCATTTTCGTTAAATGAATATGGATTACTTCTGTTAGGTTTTCTAAACATGGCTGCAATTGAAGAGGTGACTATAAATTGTTCAACATCAGCATTTAAACCTGCATTTAAAACTCTCAGCGTTCCATCTACAGCGGGGGCTAATAAACTATTTCTATTATTAGAAACTTTAAAAGGAAATGGAGATGCAAGATGCATTATATATTTACAATCTTTAGCAGCCTCAACCCAACCATCATCTTTCAAAAGATCTAATTCAACAAATGATAAATTATCTATTGGAGCGTGATGACCAATAGTTTCTTTAGTTTGTTCAATTAAAGTATTATTTCTAACAGTTCCTAGAACTTCATATCCAGCATTTAATAATTCTATTGCTGTATGTTTTGCAATCCATCCGCTTATTCCAGTTAATAATACTTTATTTGTCATTTTGTTGATCCTTTTAATTAAATTTATGTTTTGGTACATATGGACATAAATGATCTTTTATCAACTAATTATAAACTTACTAGTCACTTCAAAGTTACTTAAATCATGACTGGTCATTTTTTGTTATTAGTTTACAAAAGTGATGAAAATAAAATATATAATTGATTAAAAAAAGAGAAATATGAAACTTATATTAAATATGGAAGTAGAAAATTGGGATACATTCAATAAAGTGTATGTCTTAGGAGATAACACTAATAGAGAAAATGCTGGAATAAAAAAGATCTTCATTGGACACGAAGAAGATAAACCAACAAAAGTTCATGCTATTTTTGATATCACTCATTCAAATGCTATGCGTGAATACATGGATAATCCGGAAGCAAAAAAAATGGCGCAGGAATCTGGAATTAAGTTTGAAACTTTATTTGGAGTAAACTGTAAAGATTAATAATAAAAAAAAATGGAAAAAATTAATCAAAAACAATCATGTCCTTTTTCAAACGTTATGGAATTATTAGGTGGGAAATGGAAAATTTTTATTATCCTGAGAGTCTATGAAAATAAGAAAATAAGATTTAATGAGCTTAAAAAAATAGTAACTAATATCAGTTCCCAAGTTTTGGCAAGAAAACTTGATGAAATGAGAAAAGACGGTTTAGTTGTTAAAATTATTAATAAATCTCAAAACGTAGAATATAAATTAAGTGAATTTGGAAATTCAGCAATACCAATAATATCTGCTTTAAAAAAATGGAGCTTAGGTAGAAAAAAAGAAATTTCTAAAATAGTAAATTTTTAAGTTAATAATACTTTATTTGTCATTTTGTTGCTTCTTTTATTTAAATTTAAAATTTCTCAACTGATGTTCTTAATTCAGTTTCCCAAGACCATGCACTTTTGTCTTGGTCATGAAACTGAAGATATACTTTTGCAATTTCATCTGGATGTATAGTCTTATATGAACCATAATTTTCTTGGCCAATACCACCATCGATAATAAAGTGTCCAATATGAATATTTTGAGGATGTAATTCTCTTGCTAATGATTGGGCCAAGCCTCTTAATCCAAACTTTCCCATTGCGAAAACAGATGATTTTGGAAAACCCTTTATACTTGCAGTAGCACCAGTAAAAAAAATACTTCCACGTTTTTTTTTAAGCATTCTTATTGCTGCTTGTTGAGCTACTAAAAATCCCCCATAACATGAAATATTAATTGCTTCATGTGCTTTTTTAGGATCAAGATCAATTATGCTTCCCCCAAGACTTTTGGAAGGATTATAGATTACCAAATTAGGAGCACCAATTATTTTGTCAGTTTTATTAAATAAGTTTGTTACACTTTTAATGTTGGTGGCATCACATTTAATTGTATCAGCACCAATTTCTTTTTTTAAATTTTTTAGTTTTTCAATATTTCTTGCTGCTAGAACAACTTTCATTCCCCTTGACGCGCACAACTGGGCTAATGATGCACTCAATCCACTTCCAGCTCCAACAATTAAAGCTGACTCATTCATTTATGATGATAGATGTTTTTCAGCTTCAAGTGCTGCCATACAACCCATTCCTGCGGCAGTTACAGCTTGTCTGAACGTTTTGTCTTTAACATCACCTGCAGCATAAACACCAGGGATATTAGTTTCTGTTAAATCTGGTTTAGTTAATAAATAACCTTCTTTATCCATATCTAATTGACCTTTAAAAAGAGCTGTTGCTGGGTCGTGACCAATTGCAATGAATAAGCCATCTATTTTCATTTCTTCAATTTTATTTGTTTTAAGATTTTTAACTTTAATCGCTGTAACATTTTTAGGTTCGCTATCCCCAATAACCTCTTCAACAGCACTATCCCAAATTATTTCAATTTTTTTATTTTCCATTAATTTTTTCTGAAGTAATTTTTCTGCTCTTAAAGTATCTCGTCTATGAATTAATTTTACTTTTGATGCAAATTTTGTAAGAAACATTGCCTCTTCTACTGCTGCATTTCCACCACCAACAACTGCTACAACCTTTTCTTTAAAGAAAAAACCATCACATGTTGCACATGCTGAAACACCAAAGCCTCTATATGCTTGTTCTGATTCTATATTTAACCATCTTGCCTGAGCACCTGTAGAAATAATTATGCTATCAGCTGTATATTTTTGACCACTATCTCCAATAGCTTCAAAAGGTGTAGATTTTAAATTTACTGATCCGATATGATCTTCAATCATTTCTGTACCAACTGCTTTTGCTTGGTCTCGCATTTGATCCATTAACCATGGACCTTGAATTACATCTGAAAAACCAGGGTAATTTTCCACGTCTGTTGTTGTAGTTAATTGTCCACCTGGTTCAGAGCCGTATACTAAAACAGGGCTTAGCATTGCTCGGGCAGCATACACAGCTGCTGTATAGCCAGCTGGACCTGACCCTATTATTAACACTTTTGTGTGTTTAATTGGATTTTCACTCATGCAGAAGTTATATAAGGATAAATGACAAAATTAAAAGGGTTATTATTAACTGAGGGCATGCACGGCATGATTAGCCAAGTTGAAGGATTAGCTAAGGCTTTAGATTTAGATTTTATACACGAGAAGATTGAAATTAATAATTTTTGGAAATTATTTCCACCCAAAGTAACACCTGTGCAAGATTTTGTTTTTAAAAATAAAATTGATAGCCAGTTTGATGTTGTTGTTTCTTGTGGAAGAAAAAGTGTAATACCATCAATATATTTAAAGAAAAAATTTAAAAATAAAATCATAAATATTCACATTCAAGAACCTAAAGTGTCATTAGATAATTTTGATTTTGTGGTTGCACCCGAACACGACGGTTTAAAGGGCAATAACGTACTAACAAGTAAAGGGGCGGTTCATTATTTAACTAATGATGAGTTGGACCAGAATGAAAATTATTTAAAATCTAGAATTAATAGTCAAAAGAAAATTGTTACCTTAATATTAGGAGGACCAACTAGATATTACGATTATAATAATCGAGTCATAGATGGTATTTTTTCAAAGATTGAGCAAAATTTCTTAAAAAATAACTATCAAGTAATTATTATTCCCTCAATGAGAACTCCTCAGAATATAATAGAAAAAGCTAAGAATTATTTTGATAAAGATCAAATCATAATACCCAATGTTGATAAAAAAGCTTATCTTTCTTCATTAAAAATATCTGATCATATTGTTGTTACTTGTGATTCTACTTCAATGATTTCAGAAGCTGCAATTACTGGAAAACCAATTTATGTAGCTCAAATGCCAGCAATTAAAAATAATCAAAGATTTAAAAGTTTTTTTAATTTGTTTGAGTCCCTAAATATAATAAAAGAATTAAATAATTCTGTTGAAAGCTGGACTTATACTAAATTAAATGAAACTAGTAAAATAGCTGAACAAATAAGTGAGAAAATAAAACAACATGACTTTTCTTAATTCAATTTTAAATAACTCTAAGGAGCATAGTGATCCTTTTAAACATTGGGAGTATAATGATGCTTTAACTAAAGGGTCAATTGAGGAAATTATCAAAGCTGATATTCCAGATGTTAGTAAAAACAATTTAACTTATGATGGAACAAGAGCTATTGATGGTGGTGCAGCAGAATTTAGAGAAGGTATTGCATCTGGTGGACAGGCAATTAAATTTAGGTGCTTCATTACTAAAGATAATGCGAGTGAATATCCAAATTTAATTAAATTTATTAATGAGTTACAATCCAAAAAAACACATGAAGCTATTTCTAAGATGATTGGAAAAGATTTATCTAATTCATATGTTAGAGTTGAGGTTATTTGTGATAGAGAGGGTTTTTGGCTAAAACCCCACTGTGATATTAAAGAAAAATTATTATCTGGTTTAATATTTATCAATAATGCCAACGAGTCTGAGAGTTTAGGTACTGATTTTTATAATGAAAAATTAGAAAAAGTTAAGACAGTTCCTTATAAAAATAACTATGGTTATCTATTCTCAAGTGGGCCAAATACTTGGCATGGTATGGAAAAAAAAGCGATTATCAAAGAAAGACGATGTTTACAGGTAAATTACGTAACCTTTCCTACAGATTGGAAAGTTGAGTAACATTAAAATTATAAAGACTTGTATCTATCAACAACTAAAGGGCGTACACTTAGTTTTTTTAGATATTGCCAGATAATTTTACACTTCATTAATTAGGCAACAATTTTTTAGAAAACAACTTTATTAGAAGAGTGCATCATTCATGCTTTTTTGCGTGGGTTATGTGTTGGATTTATTATGATTATAAAAGATATAGCCAAACAAGGAATTCCAGAAATAGGTAATATTTTACCTTTAAAAAAAAATAATATTATTCCAATAAAAATCAATAAGTCGATAGAAATAGTTGTAGTCCCTAACTTTGGAGAGGTAAATTCACATCAAGATAACGTTGGAATTATTATAGAAAAAAAAAATGTTCTAAGGATTTTATCTAAACGATATAAAAATGTTTCAATCACTGAAATTAATTCTGAAGAAGATCTTGAAGCGTTGGTTAAAAGAAAGCCTGATTTAGTATTCTCTGGCGTTAAGTACTTCTTTTTTAATAATAGAAATATTTGGCTAAATGATTATTTAGAAATGTTTAAAATTCCATATATTGCCTCAAGTAAAGCAGCTCTTGATAATGAAAGTGATAAAAATAGAGCAAAGAAGATTATGCAAAAAAACAATATTAGGACTGCAGATTTTTTTATAACAAACCCTGGTGAATATTTAAAAGAATCTTCAATACCAATAAGATATCCTCTTTTTATAAAACCAGTAACCGGTGGAGACAGTAGAGGGGTAGACAGAAATTCAATTGTATTTAATTTTGAAGATTTTACCTCAAAAGTATTAGATATTAAAACAAAACAAAACTCACCTTCTTTAGTTGAAACATATTTAGCAGGAAAAGAATATAGCGTTGGTATTTTTGAAGATAGCATTGATGGAACTTTAAGAGCTATGCCAATTGAAATTATTGTAAAAGAAAATGTAGACGGTCATTGTATTCTTGATTTTAATGTTAAAAAAAATGATGAAGAGAGTGTAATTCTTGTTTCTGATGTTGTAGTTTTTGACAAACTTTCAAAACTTGCAAAAGATTCGTTCAAAGCTTTAGGTGGAAAATCTTTAGGTAGAATAGATATTAAAATGGATCACTTAGGGGTTCCTCATTTTATAGAAGCAAATTTAATGCCTGGCCTTCGAAAAGGTTATTTTTATAGATCGTGTGTATTAAATCTTGATATGAGTTATGAGGATATGATTTTTAGCATAGCGAACACGGGTTTATCTTCACATTAAATTATATTTATCTGATCGGCTGTAGAAATTTTTCCATCATTTAAGATCTCACATCTAATTCCACCTTTTCTTAAAAATTCTTTAATAATATTATCTTTTTCTAATTTTTCTGAAAGATGACGACACGGTCTACATAAATCAATCACTTCTAAATTTACATTTCCAATCATTAATTTTTTTTCAATTAAATTATTTAACCTAATTCCTTTTGTGACTATGTTTCGTCTAAAATCTAAGTAAGGAATATCTAAATTATATTTTTTGTTATATTCATCAATATTTTCACTCTCTATAATTGATAGGTGGTTATAAGGATCATTATAATCTTTAAAATGTCTGTCGCCAATTATTCCCTTACCAGCAACAAGATCAATCGTGTTAACTTCAACAATTTCTTTGTTGTTAAATTCTGTAATCCCAATTTTAATAATTTTTGACATCTTTAAATGTCTTGAAGCGCTGTAACTGTGATCTCTTTTGTCTTTAAAGATCTAATCCCCATTAAGCAAGCTTGAGCGGTAGACATGTTTGTACAGTAAGGAACTTTATTCCCTAGGGTTGCTCTTCTTAAGGCCATTGCATCATGAAGACGATGCTCACTATTTCCACCACCTGTATTAATTACAAGTGCAATTTTTTTAGAATTTAGTACATCAACAATGTGAGGTGAGCCTCCGCTTACCTTGTTTATTGTTTTACACTTTATTCCATGTTTACGAATGTACTCAGCAGTTCCACCTGTAGCACATAAAGTGAAATTTAATTTTATTAATTGTTTTGCAAGATCTACGCCTTCATCTTTATGACCATCTTTTAGAGAGATAAATGCTAGACCTTTAGTGGGCAATGAATTTGATGCAGCAATTTGGCTTTTTGCGTAAGCCATACCAAAGTCTTTATCAAATCCCATAACTTCACCTGTTGATTTCATCTCAGGTCCTAACAATAGATCACTATTTGGGAATTTATTAAAAGGAAATACAGCCTCTTTAACTGCAAATAGGTTTTTGTTTTTACCTTTTAAATTAAATTTTGATAATTTTTCACCAGCCATTACACGTGATGCAATTTTAGCAAGAGGAAGACCTTTTGCTTTAGATACAAAAGGAACCGTTCTACTTGCTCTTGGATTAACTTCAATTACATAAATTTCATCATTCTTAATGGCAAATTGAATGTTCATAAAACCTTTAACATTTAATGCTAAGGCTAATTTTTTAGTTTGAATTTCTATTTCAGAAATTAGTTTAGGTTTAATAGATACAGGAGGAAGACAACAAGCAGAATCCCCTGAGTGAATACCTGCTTCTTCAATATGCTGCATGATACCCGCAACAAACACTTGCTTACCATCAGATATCGCATCAACATCAACTTCCATCGCATGACTTATAAACTTATCTATTAATATCGGATTATCTTCTGCAGCTTTAAATGCTTCTTCTACAAAGTTTTTTAATTGGCTTTTTTCATGAACAATTTCCATTGCTCTTCCACCCAAGACATAAGAAGGTCTAACCATTAAAGGTAGTCCAATTTTTTCAGCAATCTGAATGGCTTGTTTGTAAGTTTTAGCAATACCACTTTCTGCTTGTTTTAATTTTAATCTATCAAGTAATTTTCTAAATCTATCTCTATCTTCAGCTAAATCTATTGAGGTGTACTGCGTACCTAAAATTGGAAGTTTGTTATCATGTAAAAACTTTGCAAGTCTTATAGGAGTTTGCCCACCAAACTGAGCGATGATCCCCACAAGGTTTCCTTTTTGCTGTTCCTTTTTAATAATATTATAAACATACTCTTCTTTAAGAGGTTCAAAATAAAGTCGGTCACTTGTATCGTAGTCTGTTGAAACCGTCTCTGGATTACAGTTAATCATTATAGTTTCAAAACCACTATCTTTAAGAGCATAACTTGCTTGGCAACAACAATAATCAAACTCAATACCTTGGCCTATACGGTTTGGTCCCCCACCTAAGATTATAATTTTTTTTCTTGAAGAAGGTTCTGCTTCACACTCTGAGTTTAAAGCATAGTTTCTTTGGTATGTTGAATACATATAAGGAGTGAATGATTTAAATTCAGCAGCACAGGTATCTACTTTTTTGTAAACGGGTAATACTTTTAAAGCAGTTCTTTTTTTTCTAACAAGGTCTTCAGGAATTTTAGTGATTTCAGATAATTTTTTATCAGAAAAACCTATTGATTTAATTCTGTTAAACTCATTATAGTCTTTAGGAAGACCTTTTTTTTGTATTTTATTTTCTTCATCAACAATTTCTTTAATTTGCTGTAAAAACCAAGGGTCTATTTTGCAAAGTTGGTGAATTCTTTTAAGATTTATTTTTTTTCTAAACGCTTCAGCAGCTAATAACATTCTGTTTGGAATATTTTTTTTTAATTCTTTTTCAATTTGTTTTTTGTTTAATGGAAAAATACGATCTAAGCCTGAAAAGCCAATTTCAAGAGAAACCAATGCTTTTTGAAGAGATTCTTTAAAGTTTCTCCCAATTGCCATTGCTTCACCAACTGACTTCATAGATGTTCCAAGAACCACCTCAGAAGTAGAGAATTTTTCAAAGGTAAATCTTGGTATTTTAGTTACTACATAATCAATACTAGGTTCAAAAGAAGCAGGTGTTGTTTTAGTAATTTCATTTTTTAATTCATCAAGGGTGTAACCAACTGCTAGTTTTGCTGCAACTTTTGCAATTGGAAATCCAGTTGCTTTAGATGCAAGAGCCGAAGATCTAGAAACTCTTGGGTTCATTTCAATAATAACCATTCTGCCATCTTTAGGATTGATTGCAAATTGAACATTTGATCCACCTGTTTCTACTCCAATTTTTCTAAGACAAGCAATTGAGGCATTTCTCATAACTTGATATTCTTTATCTGTGAGTGTTAGAGCGGGCGCAACGGTAATCGAATCTCCTGTGTGAATTCCCATTGGATCAATGTTTTCAATAGAACAAATAATAATACAGTTGTCTTTTTTATCTCTGACAACTTCCATTTCAAATTCTTTCCAACCCTCAAGACATTCTTCAATTAAAATTTGGTTAACAGGGGATTCGTGCAATCCATCTTTAACTATTTTAAGATATTCTTTTTCAGTTTTAGCAATTCCTCCACCCAAACCACCCAAAGTAAAAGCAGGTCTAATGATTGCAGGCAACCCAATTTGTTTTAAAGCTTTTGAAGCATCTCTAATATGAGATACCACTTTAGATTTTGGTAAGTCCAAACCAATACCTAACATGTTTTTTCTGAATTTTTTTCTGTCCTCTGCATTAGAGATCGCTTTAGAATTAGCTCCAATTAACTCAATCTTATATTTTTTAAGAATTCCCTTTTTCTCTGCTTCCATTGCTAAATTCAAAGCAGTTTGGCCACCCATTGTTGGTAAAATTGCATCTGGTTTTTCTTTTTTTAGAATTTTTTCTAATACCTCTAACGTTATTGGCTCAATATAAGTTTTATCTGCAACACCAGGATCTGTCATGATCGTTGCTGGGTTAGAGTTAATTAAAATAACTTTATAACCTTCATCTTTAAGGGCTTTACAGGCTTGTGTCCCTGAGTAGTCAAACTCACAAGCTTGACCTATGATAATGGGTCCAGCACCAACAACTAATATAGTTTTAAGATCTTTTCTTTTTGGCATTTTTTTTTATGTTGTTAATAAATTCTTCAAATAAGTAAACACTATCTTGCGGTCCTGGATTTGATTCAGGGTGATATTGAACAGAAAAAACAGGTTTATTTTTTAATCTAATTCCTTCAATACAATTATCAAATAAAGATTTGTGAGTGACTTCAATATTTTTTGGCAATGATGCTCTTACAATTTCAAAGCCATGGTTTTGACTAGTGATTTCAACATTGTCTTTAATTAAATTTTTAACTGGATGGTTAGCACCTCTATGACCTAGTTTCATTTTTTTAGTTTTTGCACCTAGTGTTAGAGCTAGAATTTGATGACCAAGACAAATACCAAAAATAGGTAAATTATTTTTGATTAATTCTTTAATGATTTCAATTGCATATTTACCAGTTGCTGCAGGGTCACCAGGGCCATTAGATAAAAAGATCCCATTTGGCTTTAATTTAAGTATGTCTTTTGCACTCGTTTTGCACGAAACCACTGTTACTTTACAATTAAGATCTGAGAAATATCTTAGAATATTTTTCTTAACCCCATAGTCAATTGCAACAACATGTAATGAATTTTTTTTATTTTTTAAATAACCAGTTTCTTTTTTCCAAGTTTTAAAACCTGACCAAATATAATTTTTTTTAGTAGTTACTTGTTCTGCTAAATCTAAATTATTTAATCCACTCCAATTCGCTGTGATATTTGCTAATTTACTAATATTGAAATTTCCTTTACTAGAAAAAGAAATAGTACCTTTAGGGGCTCCTTTATCTCTAATATGATTAGTTAAACCTCTAGTATCTAAACCAGTGATCCCAACAATTTTATTTTTTTTTAACCACAGGTCTAAATTAGCTAAAGATCTATAGTTAGAAGGACTTGTTATTTCAGAGTTAAAAATTACACCTTTGGTCCAAACTTTATCAGACTCTAAATCTTCTTTATTAGTTCCAACGTTACCAACGTGAGGAAAGGTGAAATTGATAATTTGCCCAGCGTAAGAGGGGTCTGAAATAATTTCTTGATAACCAGTTAGAGAAGTATTGAAACATACTTCACCTGTCGCCGTTCCTTGATAGCCAATACCAACTCCTTTAAAGATAGTTTTATTTTCAAGAACTAAAACGCCTGTGTGAATCTGTGAGATTTTGTTAGAGCTAATCTTTTTTGCTTTTTTGATCAATTACAACTCATGAGTTAAAGGTTAATACAATAAAACCCTAATTATCGCAACAGAGATGTATTATAAAATTATAAAAAAACAATTTTTCTTTTGAAGAATTTTCACTTTGCAGTAGATTAAAAAATATTATGACATTGAAAGAAAAAATAGAATCTAACTATAAAAATTCTCTAAAATCAAAAAATAAGGTTGAAATCTCAACCTACAGGTTAATTTTATCTGGAATAAAAGATCTTGATATTGTCAATCGATCTGGAGCCAACATAAAAGAAACAGACGATGATGATATAAAAAAACTTTTAAAGAAAATGATTAAGCAAAGAACCGAATCAATAGAGATCTATAAAAAAAATGAGAGAATGGATTTGTTAGAAGTTGAGCAAAATGAATTTGATCTTTTATCTAGTTTTTTACCACAGCAGTTAAGTGATGAAGAAACTAAAAAAATATGTGTAGATACAATAAGTAAATTGGGTGCCACATCAATTAAAGACATGGGTAAAGTAATGGGTGAATTAAAAAAGTCATACCCTGACAATCTAGATTTTGCTAAAGCTGGACCTTTGCTAAAAGAACTATTAAATAAATAATGAAATACCCAAAAGAGTATTTGGACGAAATTAAAACTCGTTTAAAGGTTTCGACAGTTGTATCAAAGTCTGTCAGTCTAAAAAAAAGAGGCAAAGAGTTTGTCGGCTTATCACCCTTTAAAACTGAAAAAACACCTTCATTTACAGTTAATGATGAGAAGGAATTTTATCATTGTTTTGCAACATCGGAACATGGAAATATTTTTGATTTTGTAATGAAAACTCAAAATTTGAAATTTGGAGAAGCAGTAAAATCATTAGCAAATCTTGCAGGTATGAGACCTTACACATTTTCAAAGCAAGATGAAGAACGTGAAAAAAATTGGCAAGAATATTCTTCAATC
>JAOIXS010000016.1 GCA_028225715.1 Candidatus Pelagibacter sp. | reverse complement strand
CTGCTATTTTACAATTATTTTTTTACTATAATAATAAATTTTACCCAAGAGACACAAAAGACCAAATAAAATATTCGAAAAAAAAAAATGAAAGTAAAGTTTTTAAGAAAGGTGACATCATTTTTTGGAAAGGTCATGTTGCTGTTTGTATTAACACTAAAAAATTAATTCATGCATATGGTCCTGAAAAGAAAGTTTTGATTATGAATATAATAGAGACAAAAAATAGAATTGAAAGAACAGCAAAATTAATAGTAAAAAAAATATCCTCTATAAAATACTAATTTCTTCCAAAATCTGGCTTGTTAATATCTTGTTTTAACTTAATTATTTTTCTCCTAACCTTTTTAGTATTAACTAATTTTTTAATAATAGACTTATTGTTTTTAGATTGAATATCTCTTTTAAACGAACGTAAATTTTTAATAAACAAATCAATAACTTTTGAAATATTTTTTTGATTATTAAAAAAAATGTCTCTCCACATAATTTCATTAGATGCAGCAATTCTTGAAAAATCTCTTAAACCACCTGCACTAAATTTTATTAATTCATATCTTTGTCGTTTTTCAAAGTCTGTAGCTGTTTTAACCAAATTATATGCAATTAAATGAGGCAAATGACTTGTCATAGAAAAAACTGTATCATGTTTTTTTGAGTCCATAATTGCAACTTTTGAACCAATTTTTTTCCAGAACTTGGAAAGTATTAGAAGATGTTTTCTATTGGTATTTTTTTCTTTTATTAATATGCACCATTTATTAAGGAATAAATTTTTTACACCATTTTCTGGGCCACTAACTTCTGAACCTGCAATAGGGTGACTGGATGTCCAAAAAATTCCTTCTTTCAATTTTCTTTTAATTAAGTCCATAGACTTTTCTTTAGATGATCCAACATCTGTAATGATAGTTTTAGGTAATAAATATTTGTTTATCTTTAAAACTATTTTTTCATATTCCCCTAGTGGAGTGCAAAATATTATCAAATCTAAGTTTGGGATAATTTGCTTTAAATCATTTGTAATTTCACATGGTAATTTTAATTTTTTGATTTTTAAAATATTTGATTTTGATTTTTCATAGACAAATATTTTTTTAGCTATTTTTTTTTCAGATATTGCTCTTAATAATGAAGAACCAATTAAACCACAGCCTATAATTAAAATATTTTTCATAATTAATTAAAGATAGCCTTGATCGTTGTTATGAATCTCATATTCTCTTTTTTTGATCCAATTGTTAGTCTTAATTTGTTTTTAATATTATATCCATCCTCTGTAGATCTTAATATAATTCCTTTTAACTGCAGTTTGTTAAAAATATAATTAGCTGAAAATTTACATTTATCAAAATTTAATAGTAAAAAATTAGCTGTTACTTCATTTGAAAAAATTTTTAGTTTTTTTAAAACATTTCTAACTTTATTTGCTTCTGTGATATTATGTTTCACAGATTTATTAATAAATTTTCTATCTTTTAAAGCTTCTATTGCTGCCATCTGTGCAACTTGATTTACATTAAATGGAGGTCTAATTAAATTCATTGCAGATATAATTTTTTTTGGCCCATGACCCCAGCCAACTCTTAAGGAGGCCAGTCCATATATTTTTGAAAAAGTTCTTATCACAACAACATTATCTTTATTTTTGAATAAATCTAAACCAGATTTATAATCTTTATTTATGTCCACAATAGATCCTCGTTTTTTCTGGCAGAGCTTTTTTTTTCATATATTCAAAATATGCATCATCTAAAACTAGTAAAATATTTTTATCTAACTTCATTCTTAAGTTTATTAATTCTACTCTAGTTAAGTATGTTCCTGTTGGGTTATTAGGATTAGCAACAAATACAAGCTTGGTTTTTCTTGTTACTTTCTTGATAATTTCATTTATTGAAGCTTTAAAATTTTTTTCCTTAGAAAAAACAACTTTTGCACCCACTATTTGTGCATATATCCTATACATTAAAAAACTATATTGAGGAACAATCACTTCATCAGAGGGTTTTAAGTATAACTGACAAATCATTTGAATAATTTCATCTGACCCTGCACCACAAATTATCCTCTCAAAATCACACTTAAATTTCTTTGAAATTTCTTTTCTTAAGTTTTTTGCTTTGCCGTCCGGATACTTCGATATTAATAATTCTTTATTCTGTAAGATTTTCTTTACTCTTGGGCTTACACCAAGGGCTGACTCATTTGCTGATAATTTTATAATATTTTGTATTTTTGCTATATTTGACTTACCCGGTTTATAAGCCTCTATTTTGAATTTTTTAAATTTTGGAACTGTCATTTTATTATTTTAATTTACTTTATAAATAAAATATTATCCTTTCATATAGAATAAATCATTTTTTAAAAAAATTGACATAAGAAATGCTATCTAGTACAAAAAATATGCGCTGATTTAACTGAATTGCGAGCGCTTAAAAAAACCGCTAAATAAGTTTTTTTTGTCTCACAATTCAAATTTGGCTAATACTTATGAATATAAATGTGAATATAAAAAATATTATAATTGATAAACCATTAAAATTAGATTGTGGTCGAACTATCAATAATTATTCTATTGCTTATGAGACTTATGGCTCTCTAAATGAGAAGAAAGATAATGCTATTCTTATTTTTCATGCTTTAACTGGTGATCAATTTGTATCTGGAATAAATCCAATTACTAAAAAAGAAGGTTGGTGGTCCTATGCTGTTGGGTCTGGTAAAGCTATTGATACTGATAAATACTTTGTAATTTGTGCCAATGTTATTGGAGGGTGCATGGGTTCATTTGGTCCAAGTGATACTAACCCTGATACCAATAAAAAATATGGTACCACTTTTCCAGTCATTACTATTAATGATATGGTTAATGCACAATTTAATCTCTTAAATTTTTTTAATATTGATAAATTATTTGCTGTTATAGGTGGATCAATGGGCGGTATGCAGACACTTCAGTTCGTTAATAATTTCCCTGATAAAGCAAAAGTTGCTATTCCAATAGCTTGTACAGCTAGTCATTCAGCACAGAACATTGCCTTTAATGAACTTGGTAGACAATCAATTATGGCTGATGCTAATTGGGAAAATGGTGATTATTCCAATCAAAATAAAAATCCTAATAAAGGATTGTCTGTTGCAAGAATGGCTGCACATATAACTTATTTATCTAAAAACGGTCTTCAGGAAAAATTTGGAAGGAAGTTGCAAGAAAGAGATGATCTGAAATTTGGTTTTGATGCTGACTTTCAAATAGAAAGTTATTTAAGATATCAAGGATCTGTATTTGTTGATAGATTTGATGCCAATAGCTACCTATATATAACTAGAGCCATGGACTATTTTGATCTAATCAAAGAACATCGCGGTAATTTATCTAAAGCATTCGAAAAAACTAAAACTAAGTTTCTTATTATATCTTTTACTTCTGATTGGCTTTATCCTACATCAGAAAACAAAGAGATTGTTATAGCCTTAAATGCCATAGGTGCTGATGTCGGATTTGTTGAAATTGAATCTGACAAAGGGCACGATTCATTCCTTTTAAAAGTTCCTAAATTTTTAAATACTCTAGGTGATTATATTAAAACAGCTTATTCTAAAAATTAAACATGAAACAAGAATTCAAAATAATCTCTGATCTAATTGAAAAAAATACTAGAGTTTTAGATGTGGGATGTGGAGATGGCATATTAATGGAATATCTTAAGTATAATAAAAAAATAGACATAAGAGGAATAGAGATCTCAAAAGACAATGTTCAAAAATGTTTATCAAAAGGACTAACAGTTATTGAAGGGGATGCAGAAAAAGATCTATTACAATTTCCTGACAGTTCCTTTGATTTTGTTATTTTAAGTCAAACATTACAAGCATTTTTAAATCCTGAAATAGTTATCAAAGAGCTATTGAGAGTTGGCAAAAAAGCTATTGTTACAATACCTAATTTTGGTTTTTGGAAGGTTAGACTTCACCTATTAATTAAAGGAACAATGCCAATTACAAAAAATCTACCTGATGAGTGGTATAATACTCCTAATCTTCATATGTGTACCATAAAAGATTTTTATAATTTTTGTGAAAATAGAAAAATTAAATTAGATAAATCATTAGCTATGCATAATGAAAAAATATCTTCTATTAATAAACTTAATCTAAATACTAAAAATTTATCAGCAGAACTGGGTATTTTTTTAATTAAGAGTTAAATGGAAATTCAAATAATACCCTGTCTACAAGATAATTATTCTTATCTAATTATTGATAAAGCTAAAAATATTGCATGTGTGATAGATCCAAGTGAAGCAAAACCTGTTATCAAATATTTGGAAGAGAAAAATATACATTTAAAATATATATTAAATACACATCATCATTATGATCATGTGGGAGGCAATAAAGAATTAAAAGAAAAATATAGAGCTAGTGTTATTGGATATAAAGGAGACAAAGATAGAATTCCAGAAATAGATATACTTGTCGGTGATCAGGACATTTGGCACGAAGAAAATTTCCAAGCTAAAATATTTCATATACCTGGTCATACTCTGGGCCATATATGTTTTTATTTTTACAATGAAGAGTCTATTTTTACAGGAGACACTCTCTTTTCACTTGGTTGTGGTAAGATTTTTGAGGGAACATACTCACAGATGTATAATTCATTAATGAAAATAAAAGCTCTGCCAGAAAAAACGAGGATCTATTGTGGACATGAATATACCAAACAAAACTCTAAATTTTGTATTACTCATGACGGAAACAATGAAAAGCTAAAAATTAAGATTAAGCAAATAGATGAAAAATTAAAAAAAAACCTACCTACTATTCCATCTACGATTAAAGAGGAATTGGAGTGCAATATTTTTCTTAGATCCAGTACAGAGGAAAACTTTTCAAAATTGAGAGATTTAAAGGACAATTTTTAGCTTATTCGCGCTTGACTATAATAGGTCCCCGACTATATTGCTGATTATAAAAAACAGATTAAACAATGTCATACGCAATAATACAAACAGGTGGAAAACAGTACAAAGTTAAAGCTGGTGAAATCCTTAAAATTGAAAGATTAGAGGATTCTAAACCTGAAACTAAAATTGAATTTAAAGAAATCCTAGCTTATGGAGATGATAAAACTATTGAAGTTGGCTCTCCAGTAGTTGAAGGTGCAAAAGTTGAAGCTGACCTTGTAGAAAATGGTAAAAATAGAACTGTTTTAATATTTAAAAAAAGAAGAAGACAAAACTCAAGAAGAAAAAATGGTCACAGACAACAGTATTCATTAATTAGAATTAGCAAAATTTTTTCAAAAGATGGTAAAGTTTTATCAGAAGCAGAGAAAATGGTAAAACCAACTAAAAAAATTGAAAAAGTTGAGGCTGAAGTAGCAAGCAAATAAATTAGGTAAATTATGGCAACAAAAAAAGCAGGTGGATCATCGAGAAACGGACGAGATAGTGCTGGTCGTAGACTTGGCGTTAAAAAGTATGGTGGTGAAGTAGTAATTCCTGGAAATATAATTGTAAGACAAAGAGGCACAAAAATTTTCCCTGGTGAGAACGTGGGTATGGGTAAAGATCATTCAATTTTTTCTGTTGTTGAGGGAAAAGTTGTTTTTAAAAAGGGTAAATCAGATAGAACATTCGTTTCAGTAAAGCCCAATTAGTAGTACAACTAAAAAACTAAGAGTTGTATTATGAAGTTTCTAGATCAAGTTAAAATTTATGTAAAAGCAGGTAATGGAGGACATGGGTCTCCTAGCTTTCGTAGAGAAAAATTTATTGAGTACGGAGGACCTGATGGTGGCGATGGAGGTAAAGGTGGCACCATATATCTTAGGTCAGAAAGAAACTTAAATACTCTTATCGATTATAGATTTCAACAACACCATAAAGCAGGAAGAGGAATAAATGGTTCAGGACAAAATCGTACAGGTCACAGTGGAGAAGATTTATTTTTAAAAGTTCCAATAGGTACACAAGTTTTTGAAGAAGATAATAAAACCTTAATTTATGATTTTAAAAAAGAAGGTGAAGAATTTATTGTAGCTAATGGTGGTAAAGGTGGTCTTGGAAACACTAGATTTAAAAGTTCTACTAATAGAGCTCCAAAAAAATTTACTAAAGGTGCGCCTGGTGAAGAGTATGTAATCTGGCTTCAGTTAAAAACTATTGCTGATGTTGGTATTGTTGGATTACCTAACGCAGGTAAATCAAGCTTACTAGCTTCCATTACAAATGCGATGCCTAAAATTGCTAACTATAAATTTACAACACTAAATCCAAACCTTGGTGTTGCAAGTTATGATGATAAGGAAATAACTCTAGCTGATATACCCGGATTGGTTGAAGGTGCACATGAAGGTGTAGGTCTTGGTATTCAATTTTTAAAACACATAGAAAGATGTAAAACTTTAATGCATTTAATAGATATTACTGATGAAGACCTTGAAAATACCTATAAACAAGTCCGAAATGAGTTGGGGAGTTACAGTAAAGATTTACTAGAAAAAAAAGAAATAATTGTATTAAATAAGACAGACTTATTAGAGGAAGAAGAAGTGAAAGAAATTTTAAACAATTTTTCTAAAAATAAAGATGCTGAGGTGGTTACGCTCTCAACATTAGACAAAGGGTCAATATCTAAAATTAAAGCTAAATTACTATCCTATGTATCTTAAAGATTCTAAAATAATTGTTATTAAGATTGGTTCATCTTTATTAATAGATGACAAAAAAAAAGTAAGAAAAAAATGGCTCACTGAATTTGCTAAAGATATTCAGGAATTAATAAAACAGAATAAAAAAGTTATTATTGTAAGCTCTGGAGCAATAGCGATGGGTTGCAAAAAACTAAATATTAGCAAAAAAAACCTTAAGATTGATAAAAGTCAGGCTGTTGCATCTATTGGGCAAATTGAACTAATGAATTTATTTTCAGAAAAATTTGTTAAATTAAAAATTAATATTTCCCAAATTCTTCTCACTCTAGAAGATACAGAGCAAAGAAGAAGAGCCCTTAATGCAAAAAGAACTTTTGATAATTTATTTAAACTAGGCTTTGTACCAATAGTAAATGAAAATGACACTATTGCTACTTCAGAAATTAAGTATGGTGATAATGACAGATTAGCATCGCGTGTTGCACAGATATCAGGTGCAGACTCGCTTATATTACTTTCTGATGTAGATGGTCTTTACACACACAATCCAAAAATATATAAAAATGCAAAATTAATAAAAGAAATAAAAAATATAGATAAAGATATAGAAAAAATAGCCACCAAAAGTATTAGTGAACATGGCACTGGTGGTATGAAAACTAAAGTAGATGCTGCTAAAATCTGTCAATTATCAGGATGCCAGATGGTGATAGCAAATGGCTTGATAAACCGACCTATTAAAAAAATAACTGAAGAGAATAATTGTACATGGTTTTTACCTAAGGTTTCAAAATTAGATGCTAGAAAAAAATGGATTATCAGCTCTGTTTCACCTAAAGGTGCGCTGGTTATTGATGAAGGTGCGAAACAAGCACTTTCAAATGGTAAAAGTTTACTAGCAGCAGGAATAAAAAAAGTATCTGGACGATTTAGCAAAGGAGATCATATTAAAGTTTTAGATAAAAATAATTACGAATGCGCAAGAGGACTTAGCTCCTTTTCATCTAATGAAATAGAAAAAATTATGGGTCACCACTCAAAAGAGATAGAAAAATTACTAGGATATATTTCTAAATCAGAAGTAATTCATAAAGATGATATAGTAGAGGTATAAAATGAGTAGATATATGAGATTAATAGGTCAAAATGCAAAAAAGGCATCACTTGATAAAGTTAACTCAAAAACTAAAAATAAAGTTTTAAAAAAATATGCTTTCTTATTAGGCAAAGAAAAAAAATCTATATTTAAAGCTAATCAAAAAGATATTCAATTTGCTCTAAACAAAGGCCTAAAAAGCAATCTGATAGAAAGATTAACTATTGATGAAAAAAAATTAATAGGCATAAAAAATTCTATAGATAAAATTGCTAAATTAAAAGATCCAGTTGATACTACTTTAGAAAAATGGAGCAGACCAAATGGTTTAACAATTAGTAGAGTGTCTATACCTATTGGTGTTATAGGTGTTGTTTACGAAAGTAGGCCCAATGTTACATCTGATGTTGCAAGTTTATGCTTCAAATCTGGAAATGCTGTAATTTTAAAGGGTGGCTCTGAGGCTATAAATACTAATAAAATTTTAGCAAAACTATTTCGAAAGTCGCTTAAGGAAAATAGAGTGAATGAAAACTTTATTCAATTTATAGACTCTAAAGACAGAAAAATGGTCGACTTTATGCTTTCAAAAATGAAAGATTGTATTGATGTAATAATACCTCGTGGTGGAAAAAATTTAGTAAAAAGAGTTCAACAATTTTCTAACGTCCCTATTATCGGTCACCTGGAAGGTCTTTGTCATACTTTTATTGATAAGGATGCCAATCTAAAGATGGCTACAAACGTTACCTATAATGCCAAACTAAGAAATACTAGTATTTGTGGGGCTACAGAAACAATTTTGATACATGAAAAAATTGTTAAGAAATTCTGTAACCCAATTTTAAAAAAGTTAGAAGAAAATAACTGCAAAATTTATGGAGATCGTTTTTTGAAAAAATATTACAAAGGAAAAATTTATCCAGCAAAAGAAAAAGATTGGTCTACTGAATATTTATCAGCAGCAGTTTCTGTAAAAACAGTTAAAGATTGTGACGATGCTATTAGCCATATTAACAAATATGGAACTATGCACACTGACTCTATCATTACTAAAAATAGAAAAACTGCAAATAAATTCATAAAAAATGTTAAAAGTTCAATAGCAATGCATAATACATCTACTCAATTTGCTGATGGTGGTGAATTCGGTTTTGGTGGTGAGGTTGGCATTTCGACAAATACTTTACCTCCACGAGGACCTGTTGGATTAGGGCAGCTCGTTTCATACAAATACGAAATTATTAGTAATGGTAAAACCAGAAAATAACTTAAAACAGAAAAAGACAAAAATTGGAATCTTAGGAGGAACTTTTGATCCCGCCCACAAAGGTCATTTAGAAATCTCTAAACAGGCTAAAAAAATATTAGAATTAAAAAATATTATATGGGCAATTACCAAACAAAACCCGTTTAAAAATACAAATAAAACAAATCTAAAAAGTAGAATAAAATTTGCAAAAAAATTCATTGGTAAAAATAATTTTATTAAAGTAAAATTTTATGAAGAAAAAGTTCTCTCCAATAAAACAATCGACCTCATCAATTATTTAGATAAAGATAAAAAATTTGAAATCTATTTTATTATGGGTGCTGATAATCTAATCAATTTTCATAAATGGCATAAATGGAAATCCATCATAAAAAAATGCAATCTGCTTGTATTTGATCGACAGGGATATAAAGCTAAATCGCTAAAGTCTGTGACCTTTAATGGTGTAAATAAAAATAAATTATCTTTTATTAATTTTAAAAAGGTTAATATTTCATCTTCTCAATTAAGAAAAATTTGATAAGGTTAAATGTATTAATGGAAAAAAACATAGACCTTAAAGATTTAATCCTAAAAACCTTAGATTCCAATAAAGCCCTAGATATTATTTCAATAGATCTTAAAAATAAAAGTTCAATGGCTGACTATATGATTATAGCAAGTGGAACTTCTTCTAGACATATTCAAGCTTTATCTGAAATGGTGCTAGAAAAATTAAAGACCAATGGAGCAAAAAATTCTAAGATTGAAGGAAAAGAAAGTAGTGATTGGAAATTAGTTGATGGTATAGACTTGATTGTTCACATATTTCATCCCGATAAAAGAAAATTTTATGAATTAGAAAAAATATGGTCAGAAATCATTCCTAAAGAAAAAGTAATGATATGATTTTAACTAAAAAATTTTTTATTTTTTTTATAATACTATTATTTACTTTTCAAAAAAGTTTTTCTGAAAATACTGACTTATATAAAAAAATTGATTTGTTTGGTGAGGTACTTGAAAAAATTAGCAAAGAATATGTTGATGAGGTAGATCAATCAAAAAGTATGGATTCAGCCATAAATGGTTTATTGCAATCTCTTGATCCCTATTCCGCATATATGACGCCAGAAAGTTTTGAGGGTATGCAAACTGAAACTAGTGGAGAGTTTGGTGGGCTTGGTATTGAAGTTGGTATGGAAGCAGGTGTTGTAAAAGTGATATCTCCAATAGATAATACTCCAGCATCAAAAGCAGGATTAAAAGCTGGTGATTATATTGTAAAAATTAATAATACTCAGGTTCAAGGTAAAACATTAATGCAAGCAGTAGACTTAATGAGGGGACCTGTTGGATCGAGTATTGAAATAACGGTTAGAAGAAGAGGTGTTAAAAAAGCATTAATTTTTAATATAACGAGAGAAGTTATTCAGGTTCAGTCTGTAAAATCTGAACTTATAGATAATAATATTGGCTATATAAGACTAACTTCCTTTAACGAAAATAGTAGTGAACAAATTAAAGAAAAAATTAATAAATTAAATAAAAATAAAGATCTAAAGGGATATATCTTAGACTTAAGAAACAACCCAGGTGGCTTACTTTCTCAGGCAATTAAAATTTCAGACTTTTTTTTAGAAAATGGTGAGATTGTATCAACAAGAAGCCGACAAGCCTCAGAGAATAGAAAATGGTTTGCTAAAAAAGGTGATCTAACAAATGGTAAAACATTAATTATACTTATTAACTATGGATCAGCATCAGCATCAGAAATAGTAGCTGGTGCATTAAAAGATCATAAAAGAGCTATTATACTTGGAGAAAACAGTTATGGAAAAGGCTCTGTACAATCAATAATCCCTTTAAAAAATAGAGGTGCTATTAGATTAACAATTGCAAAATATTATCTTCCTTCAGGAAAATCTATTTCTGAAGTAGGTGTAACACCTGATATAGAGGTTACAGAAGGTTTAGATGATTTTAAATTTAATTCTGAAACTGATAATCAATTGAATTTTGCAATAAAATTATTCAACGGATAAATGTCGGATAGTAAAGTAAACTTACCTCTTAGAAGTGGAGTTGGAATTGTTGTCCTAAACAAAGATAATAAAGTTTTTGTTGCAAAAAGGATTGATAACCAAAAAAATTTTTGGCAGATGCCCCAAGGTGGTGTTGATAAGGGAGAGAGCTACTTAACTGCTGCTTACAGAGAGCTAGAAGAGGAAACTAGTATTAAAAATGTTGAACTAATTAAAGAATGTGATGGGTTAATCTCTTATGAATTACCAAAAAACTTATTAGGTATAATTTGGAAAGGCAAATATAGGGGTCAGAAACAAAAGTGGTTTATAATGAGATTTTTAGGACAAGATAACGAGATTGATATTAAAACTAAAAACCCTGAATTTTGTGAATGGAAATGGATTGATCTTGAAAATATAACTAACCTAGTTGTAGACTTTAAGCTGCATGTGTACAAAGATGTTAAAGAAAAAGTAAAAGAAATTCTTAATTAAGAGTTTTTAGCACATCAATTTTTTGGTCAACTAAGTATTTATTTTGATCCGTAATGTCACTATTTTTTGAATTTTCTTCTGCTTGAGCAAGTAGTTCACTAATTTTATCTTTATCAATATCTTTAATATTAAAAATAGAACTTGTTAGAACTGATAAATTATTATTCTTAAATTCAACAATTCCATCCTCAACATAATAATTATCCTCTCCTGATTTAGAAAAGATTTTAATAATCCCTGGCTTTAGGAATGAAATAATTGAGATATGGTCCTTTAAAATCCCCATTTCTCCCTCAAAAGCAGGTACAACAACTTCTGTTACATCTTCTTTTGAAAGAAAAGATTTTTCTGGGTTTACAATTTCTATTTTGAACTCTTCACTCATTATGCGGCAGCGTCTTTCGCCATTTTTTCTGCTTTTTCTACGGCTTCTTCAATTGTACCCACCATATAGAATGCAGCTTCTGGTAAATGATCATACTCACCATTACATATTGCAGCAAAACCTTTAATTGTAGATTCTAAATCTACTAATTTTCCTGGAGAACCAGTAAAGACTTCAGCAACAAAGAAAGGTTGTGATAAAAATCTTTGTATTTTACGCGCTCTAGCTACTGTTAATTTATCTTCTTCAGATAATTCATCCATTCCTAAAATCGCAATAATATCTTGTAGTGATTTGTAAGTTTGAAGAATTTTTTGCACTTCTCTCGCAACTCTGTAATGCTCATCACCAACTATTCTAGGATCTAAAATTCTAGAAGTAGAGTCTAGAGGGTCAACTGCTGGATAAATTCCAATTTCAGCTATCTGTCTCGATAATACAGTTGTTGCATCTAGGTGAGCAAAAGATGTAGCAGGTGCCGGGTCAGTTAAGTCATCTGCTGGTACATAAATCGCTTGTACCGATGTAATAGAACCCTTGTTAGTAGTTGTAATTCTTTCTTGAAGGTTACCCATGTCTGTTGCAAGTGTAGGCTGATATCCAACTGCAGAGGGAATTCTTCCTAATAGTGCAGAAACTTCTGAACCTGCTTGAGTAAATCTAAAGATATTATCAACGAAGAATAATACGTCTTGTCCTTCTTGATCTCTAAAATATTCAGCCACAGTTAAACCTGTTAAGGCAACTCTTGCTCTAGCTCCTGGGGGTTCATTCATTTGACCATACACTAGTGCAGCTTTTGATCCTGGACCTTCTGGCTTAATAACGCCTGAATCTATCATTTCGTGATAAAGGTCATTTCCTTCTCTAGTTCTTTCTCCAACACCAGCAAACACAGAAAATCCACCATGAGCTTTTGCTACGTTGTTAATTAATTCCATAATAAGTACTGTCTTACCAACACCCGCACCACCAAATAAACCAATTTTTCCTCCTTTGGCGTATGGTGCTAATAGATCAACTACTTTAATTCCCGTAACTAGAATTTCTGTCTCTGTTGACTGATCACTAAATTCAGGTGCAGCTCTATGAATTGGCCATTTTTCTTTTGTTTTAACTTCACCTTTTTCATCGATAGGTTCACCTATTACATTTATAATTCTTCCTAAAGTTTCTGGACCAACTGGAACTTGGATAGGAGCACCTGTTGCAGTTACTTCGTCTCCTCTTTTTAATCCTTCAGTAGCATCCATTGCAATTGTTCTTACACTTGATTCACCAAGGTGCTGGGCAACTTCTAAAACTAATCTGTTGTCTCCATTTTTACATTCTAATGCTGATAAAATTTCTGGTAATTCTCCGTCAAATTTTACGTCTACTACTGCTCCGATGATCTGTGTGATTTTTCCTTTGCTCATAATTATAAACTTTCCGCTCCTGATATGATTTCAATTAGTTCTTTTGTAATAGCTGCTTGACGACTTCTATTATACTCAATAGTTAGCTTGTCAACCATTTCACCTGCGTTACGGGTTGCATTATCCATTGCACTCATTCTTGAGCCCTGTTCGCTAGCTGAATTTTCTAACATCGCTTTAAAAATCTGAGTAGATATATTTTTAGGCAATAAATTGCTTAAAATTTCATCTTCATCTGGTTCAAATTCATAATTATCCTCAGAAGAATTTTCTTCTGCTTCAGATGTTTTTAAAGGAATTATTTGCTGTTCTTGAGGTATCTGAGTGATTACATTTTTAAATTTATTATAAAAAATTGTACACACATCAAATTCTTCTTTTTCAAAATTTTCAATTATCATTTTTCCCACTTTTTCAGCATCTAGATAATTGATAGTTTTTGAGTCTTTAAAGGATATTCTCTCTACAATATCGTCTTTATAAACTCTTTTTAATTGATCATACCCTTTAGATCCAACGGTTATAATTTTTAAAGTTTTTCCCTCATCAGATATTTTTTGAAAATATGCTTTGGCTTTTTTAATAATATTTGTATTAAAACCACCACATAGACCACGATCAGATGTTAACACAATACATAAATGCACCTTATCTTCACCTGTTCCAGAAAGAAGCTTAGGAGCATTTTCCTTATCAGAAATGCCACTGGATAAATTAAGAATAATGTTATTCATTTTTTCAGAATAAGGTCTTCCCTTTTCGGCATTTTCTTGTGCTCTTCTAAGTTTAGCAGCCGCAACCATTTTCATGGCTTTGGTAATTTTTTGTGTAGACTTTACACTCGCTATTCTTTTTTTTAAGTCGTCTAGTGTTGCCATATTTTAAGAATTAAAGTTCTTCTTGAGTTCCATGATAGTTTCAACTAATAATTTTTCAGTATCTTCTTCAAGTTTACCTGAACTTAAAACAGATACTAAAATTTCTGGTTTTTCAGATTTACATTTTTCAATAATCTTAGATTCGAACTCAGAAATATCTTTAAGTTCTACATCATCCAAATAACCTTTAACTCCACAGAAAACTGAAATTACTTGCTCAGCAACTGTCATAGGAGAATATTGTTTTTGTTTTAAAAGTTCAGTTAGTTTTGAACCTCTGTTTAAAAGTTTTTGTGTTGATGCATCTAAATCAGAACCAAATTGTGCAAAGGCAGCCATTTCTCTATATTGAGCAAGCTCCAGCTTCATTGAACCAGAAACTTTTTTCATTGCTTTTGTTTGTGCTGCAGATCCAACTCTAGAAACTGATAGACCTACGTTAATCGCTGGTCTAATTCCTTGGTTAAATAATTCTGTTTCAAGAAATATTTGACCATCTGTAATTGAAATAACATTAGTAGGAATAAAAGCAGATACGTCTCCACCTTGCGTTTCAATTATAGGAAGAGCGGTTAACGAACCTCCACCATGCTCATCACTAAGCTTGGCTGCTCTCTCAAGTAATCTACTGTGTAAATAAAATACATCTCCCGGATAAGCTTCTCTTCCTGGAGGTCTTCTTAATAAAAGTGACATTTGTCTATAAGCTACAGCCTGTTTAGATAAATCATCATAGATGATTAATGCATGCATACCATTATCTCTATAGTATTCACCCATAGTGCAGCCTGTATATGGTGCTAAAAACTGAAGCGGCGCTGCATCTGAAGCAGTAGCAGCAACAATAGTTGTATATTCCATTGCACCAGCTTCTTCTAAAGTTTTTTGAATTTGTCTAACTGTAGATCTTTTTTGACCTATAGCGACATAGATACAGTAAAGTTTTTGCTTCTCATCACCAGATTCATTTATTTTTTTCTGGTTAATGATTGCATCGATAGCAACTGCAGTTTTTCCAGTTTGTCTATCCCCAATAATTAATTCACGCTGTCCTCTTCCAACTGGAACTAGACTGTCAATTGATTTTAAGCCTGTTTGCATTGGTTCACTAACAGATTGTCTTGGAATAATTCCAGGAGCTTTTACCTCAACTCTACTTCTTTTAGTTGCTTTATCTAAAGCACCTTTGCCATCGATTGGATTTCCTAATCCATCAACAACTCTTCCTAATAATTCTTTTCCAACAGGTGTATCAACAATACTTCCTGTTCTTTTAACAACGTCACCTTCTTTAATTTTTCTATCATCTCCAAAAATTACAACTCCAACATTTTCGCTTTCTAAGTTTAGAGCCATTCCTTTTGATCCATCGGAAAATTCTACCATCTCTCCAGCTTGAACATTATCTAATCCGTACACTCTAGCAATACCATCTCCTACTGACAAAACTTGACCAACTTCAGTCACTTCTGCTTTATCGCCAAATTTTTTAATTTGCTCTTTTAATATCTTTGTTACTTCTGATGGGTTTATATCCATTTATGCCTCTATCATCCTATTTTCGATTTGTTGTAATTTATTTTTAATGGAAGTGTCCACCATTGTGCTTCCGACTTGCACAATCAAACCCCCAATTAAACTTGCATCGTGTTTGTAGTTTAATTTTATTTTTGAACTAAAGTTTTTAGTCAATTCTTCTTTTATATTATTAATTTCATTTTCAGTAAGATCTTTTGCAGAAGTTAATTCTGCTTTTAATTCCCCTCTTTTGACTGAACATGTCTCAACAAAGCTTTTTAGAATTTTATCTACATAAAAGAATCTTCTTTTAGATATTAGAAAGCTTAAAAATTTAGTTAATAATTCATTTATTTTATATTGCTCTGAAATTTTACTTAGAGCATTCAATTGGTCTTCTTTGTTATTCGTTGGATCTTTGATTAAAGATTTAAAATCTTCACTTAAAGCAATTAAATTAATAATTGAAGCAGAATGAACCTCGATCTCACTTAAATTATTAGCTTCTATTGCTAATTCATAAAGTGCCAGGGAGTATCTGCCTGCTGATGTTTCGGAAAAACCTTTATTTTTGCTCAATTTATTGTTCCTTATAAATATTTGAAGATTTATTAAATTTCCGTTTTAATTAACATATGACCCTATTCTCTTCAAGTCACACATTGTCTAAAAGTGTTATTTTTTGACTGTTAATTGAAGTTTATTGGATCAACATCAACTGTTAGTTTCATTCCAGTAGGAAATTTGAATTTTTCAATGATTTTGGCTAGTGAATTCTGTACTTTTAAAGATTTTCTACCTCTGATCAAAAGTCTTACTCTGAACTTTCTTTTTAATCTAAATATAGGAGCATTTACAGGACCGAGCACTCTACCATCAACAGCACTTTCTATAAAAATTTTAAACTTATAAGCCTCTTTTTCAAGTTCTCTTTCATTGCTGCCAGTAATTATTAAAGCAATAAATCTCTGAAACGGTGGAAGATTATTTTCCCTTCTAATTTCAAGTTCTTTATCTAAAAAAATATCAGGATTTTTATTTGTAATGTCTGTTATCATTTTGGTATCTAAATTATAAGTTTGAAAATAAACAGTTGCTGGTTTTCCTGTCCTACCTGCTCTCCCTGAAAGTTGATGATATAACTGTAAATTCTTTTCTGCTCCCCGTAAGTCATGACCTTGTGATGATAAGTCGATATCAACAACAACAATACAATTTAAACTTGGAAAGTGGAATCCTTTAGAAATTAATTGAGTCCCAATTAAAATTTGGATTTCATTATTTATAATTTTTTCTAAAACATCCGAAGAACTTTTTTTATTCATTGTATCACTAGAAAATATAGTTGTTGCCTTGGTGGGGAAAATTTTTTTTACTTCTTCAGATATCCTTTCAACTCCAGGCCCACTAAAGATAAAATCACATTTTCCTTCTTTCGAGCAGTCCCTATTTAGTAAAGCTTTGTATCCACAGTAGTGACATAATAAATTTTGTTTATTTTTGTGATAAACCAAATTTATTGAACAATTTGGACATGAATAACTAGTAAAACATTTTTTACATAATACATGGGGTGAAAATCCTCTTCTATTTAAAAAAAATAATACTTGATCTTTTTTTTCAAGATGAAATTTTACTTTCTCAATTGTTTCTTTTGATATCCAAGATTGAGTTTCTAACTTTGAATTATTAAGATTAATTATTTCATATTTTGGTAAAGAGGCATTTAAATATCTTTGATCAAGTTTTGATAAACTATATTTACCTTTTTTAATATTGTCATAAGTTTCAATAGAGGGGACAGCTGTTATTAAATTGATTGGAATATTTTCAAAGGATGCTCTAGAAATTGCCATATCTCTGGCATTGTAAGTTACTCCCTCATCTTGTTTGTAAGATTGATCATGTTCTTCATCAACAATGATTAATCCTAATTTTTTAAAAGGTAAAAACAATGAGGACCGAGCACCAATTACAACTTTAATTTTATCATTTGCTATTCCACTCCAAATAATTTCTTTATTTTTTTTTGTAATACCTGAATGCCACACAGCAGGCTTGAATCCAAAAAATTCTATAAATTTATTTTGAAATTGACCTGTTAATCCAATTTCAGGTAGTAGAATTAACCCTTGAAAACCCTTATTAATTATCTCTTTTAAAGCCTCAAAATAAACCATCGTTTTACCAGACCCTGTAGTGCCCTGTAAAACATGAACTCTAAATTTTTGATTTAATACATTCATTTTTTTTAATGAATCTTTTTGCTCTTTAGAAAGTTTTATTTCATTTTCTTTGATATCAATTTTGAATGGCTCATAAGCTTCAATTGGTAACTTTTCTATAGCGCCACTACTTAATAATAACAATTTTAATGCCATACCTTTAGGGGTCATATTGTATTCAGAAAACCAATTTAAGAATTTAATTGTATTTTTCTTTAATGGTGGAACATCTAATTTTCTTAAAACTTTTTTAATAGCAAAATTTTTGTTTGTTTTTTTTTCAAAATCATCCCATACAACTCCCGTCACCTCTGACTTTCCAAAAGGCACTGCCACGTAGTCTCCAACCTTTAAATTTAAATCTGAATTATAGGTAAATGGATGATTAAAAATATTTGGTATAAGAATCGGTACTTTCATATTTTTATAATATGAAAATACTTTAAGAGTGTATTGTTCTTTTTTGAACCGCTCTACTTCTATTGATAAACATAACTTCTAAAGGCACTGTTAGCTTTCTTTTTTCCGCACCATGAATAAACCATTAAACGAAATCTAATTGTAAAGTTTAATTTGTAATTCCAATACATTTAGAAATCTATTTCAATTCTTTTTTATGGTCAATAAGATTTAAAATTTAATTTTTTTTATGTTAAATATTTTTTTTTATCCAATCAACATATAAAGGTAAGTTTTGATAAGCACATTTGTATAGTTTATTTTCCTGAGGTGGATCACTATAAATTGTATCCGATGAACCTACTGCAAAACTAGTATGTTTATATGCAGACATTATTATCTTTATTCCACATAATTTTTTTGTATCTATCTCACTTTCAGGAAGATATTGCATATTAGGTAATTCTTCATGTACATGAGACTCAAGTTTTCTATCATGTATGCAATCCCAAAAAGAATTCATTAAGGGTATGTTGTAATCAAAATCTTTTTTGTCATAAAATGAAACTTTCTGAAAACCTATATTTATTTCTTTGTCATTTTTAAGAAATTTACATGTAACAATCTCACCTTGTTTAGAGGCAAACTGATCTTGTTTTATCATTTTTAAATTTTTTTCTTTAGTTACCAGTTTTTCAATTATTTTATTAATTAAATCTTTATCATTTAGATTTATTTTTTTATCGGGATCAGGAACTAAAGATTCTGGAAAAAATTTCATTTTAATAATCCCATGGTCTCTTCATGCATTTTTTAAAGAATTTCTTACCTGCAGCCACAGTATTCTTTTTGTCAGCTCGCGCTTGACATTTTTCTCTATTTTTAAAATATGTTACAGGGTTTATGCTATCAACAGCACTTCCAGCTTTACACTTTAATATTTCAAATGTTGAATGGTGAGACCTTGGGACCGCCCAACCATAGTGGCATGCCTCGACTTTAGTGGGTTTAATTAAATCTATCGAGATAAACAATAGGGTAAAGATCATAATTCCTAAAAGTTTTTTCATTTATCTATCCATACATTTAACTATCTCTCTTAAAGCTTGAAACACTATGTACTCTTCCTACCTGTACTGATGCGGGTTTTTCATGCATTCCTTATAATGCCTCTTACCTAAAGAAACTGTATCTCTACTATCAGCCACTCGTTGACACATTTTTTTTTTCTTAAAATAATTTAAGGGATTAACTTTATCTAAAGTATCACCAGCAGAATCAAATACAGTTCTTTTTTTAGGGACATATTTATATTCTTTTATGACAAGAGGTTCTTTAGTGTCATTAGAATCGAAAACACTTGAGACTAAACTAATCACACCCGCACCCAGAAAAAATAATATAACAAAACCTATAAATGCTTCTAATGGATTATTGTTATTTTGGTATGTTTGATTTTTTATTTCTGCTTGTATATTAGGATCTATACCTTGTTCATTATCGGTATAATCTATTCCAAGTGC
>JAOIXS010000015.1 GCA_028225715.1 Candidatus Pelagibacter sp. | reverse complement strand
AAATCAACTTCAATTTAACCAAGAACCAGAATATTTTAAAGACAGAATTAATGAAGTTAAATTGGCAAATTGCTCTGCAGATAAAGCTAAAAAAATATTGAATTATGAAAAAAAAATTAGTTTAGATGAATCGTTAGCTAAAATGATTAATTATGTAAGGACAAAAGGAAATAAAAAATTTGAGTATAATTACGATTTAGAAATCATTAATGAAAAAACTCCAAGGACTTGGGTTGAAAAAAAATTTTAGTAAAGAGATTGCAATTATAGGAGTAGGCTACGTTGGTTTGCCACTGGCTAAGAGTTTTGCCAAATATTTTCGTGTAAAAGCTTTTGATAAAGACGAACAAAGAATAAGAGAACTTCAAAAAGGAATTGATAGAAACCTTGACATTAAATTAAAAGATTTAAAAAATAACAATCTATTATTCACCTGCAAGTATGATGATATAAAAAATTGTAACGTTTATATTTTAACATTGCCAACACCAATAAATAAAAAAAGATTACCTAACATTACTCTGGTTGAAAATGCCACTAAAGATTTAGCAAAAATTTTAAAAAAAAAAGATTTAATAATTTATGAGTCAACATTTTATCCAGGTACTATTGAAGATAAGTTAATTCCAATTTTAGAAAAAAACTCAAAACTTATATATAATAAGGATTTTTTTATTGGGTATAGTCCAGAAAGAATAAATCCAGGTGAAAAAATACATACTTTGGAAAACGTAAAAAAAATAATATCAAGTAATAATAAAAATTCTTTAAAGCAAGTTAAAGAAATGTATAAAAAAATAATAAAAGCAGGCGTTTATCAGGCAAGCTCTATAAAGGTAGCAGAACTAAGTAAAATATTAGAAAACACACAAAGATTCATAAATATAGCTCTAGTTAATGAAGTGTCATCATTATGTAATAAAATGAACTTACAAACTAAAGAAGTAATTGATGTAGCTTCTACAAAATGGAATTTTATGAAATTTTATCCAGGTTTTGTGGGAGGACATTGTGTGGCGGTAGATCCTTTATATCTTTCTTTTAAACAAAAACAGATGAAAACCTCATCATTTCTGATTACAGCTGCAGATAAAATTAATCAAAATAAATACTTTGAGATTTTAGATAAATTAAATCTCTCTTTTAAAAATCTTAAACAAAAAAAAATATTGATACTAGGTTTTACTTTTAAGGAAAACTGCCCAGATCTGAGAAATTCAGGAACACTAAGTTTAATGGAGATTTTGTATAAAAAAAAAATAAAATTCAATATTCATGATCCATTTGTAAAAAAAGAAGAATTAAAAAAAGAGACTAAAAAAGATTATAATATTATGAAAAATTTAAAGCAGTCTAATTATGATTGCATCATTATTGCGGTTGGCCATGCATTTTATAAAAAAATGGGAATCAAAAAAATAAAAAAATTATCAAATAAAAAAGATTGTTTGTTTTTTGATCTAAAAAGCTTGTTTAAAAAAGATAAAGTAGATTTTCAATTATGATTACCTAGGGTAAGCGCATGGATCAATTTATTTCACAACCAATATTTTCAAGTTTAACTTCAATTTTACTATTAACAGGCTGTTATCAAGGAGGTAAAATAATTATAAATAATTTTGGCTTAAAAAAAATTATAAGCTCAATTTCGACAATAGAATTTCAGTATTTGTCTTTTGGAATAGTATTTTTATTAATAATTTTATTCCCATTAGTTGCATTCACACAACATGCGAAATTAATTCTTCAATTTTTTGGAGTGATTTTAATATTTTTAAGTTTTTTTTGGTGGAGGGATATACTTACTTCAACAAAAAAATTTAATAGAATTAAAAATAAAGAAAATGGAATTTATTTTTATCTTTTTTTAATTTTTATTTTTTTATATTTTTTGTTAAGCTTATCTCCTTTAACTTCTGCAGATGTTGTTGATTACCACGCTGGTACAGCCTTAAATATACTAAGATTTGATCAATACAAACTTTTTCCAGAATGGTTTACTGGATTGCAAGCAGGCACAGGTGAAGTTTTAATTGCACTAGGTTTCTCTCTAGGGGCAGAGCAATTTGGTTCAATGGTTCAATTTTCTTCCATATTAACAATTTCAGGAATTATCATAAAATTTTCTGAAAAAAATAATTTATTCAGTTCTAAATATTTTTTAGCGCTAACTCTTTTAAGTTGTCCTATTTTAATTTTTTTATTAAGTGGAAATAAACCTCAAATTTTTTATTCTGCAATTATTTTTTTAGCACTTTCGTTAAATTTTGTAGATTATAAGGATAAGAAAAATCTATTGAAAGCATATACTGTTATAAATATACTTATATGTAGTGCGGTATTGGGAAAATTTTCATTTAATTTAATTGGGTTTCTTGTTTGGGTTTTTTCTACAATCTATTTTTATAATAAATTTAAAAGTTATAAGTTGTTTTTAATACCACTGTCTGTTTTTCTTTTAATTTATCTACCATTTTTATTTTGGAAATTTTCCAATTTAGGTGGAGATTTTTTAACTTATTTTTACAGCCCATTTCCACTTCATTTACCAGGTTATGAAAATTTTCTTAATCACAATAAAGGATCCCAAGAGATTCCATTTCCAAATTTTTTATTTTATACAACGCTATCAAGAGCAACTGAGTTTCTGGCCTTAAATTCTATTTTTTTATTTATATTATTGATTAATTATAAACAAAACAAAAACATAATTATTTTATTAGTTTTATCTTTTTTATTTTTAATAATTGCAAATTCATATGCATCTCCAAGTGCTAGATACTATTTGGATGTCATTTTATGGCTTTGTTTAGGTGTTTGTTTTTTGAATAAATTAAAATTTAAAAAATTTTTGGAATATTGTTTTTATCCACAAATATTTATAGTTATATTAATCTTAATTTATTCATCTTTTACATTTCTCCCTGGTGCCTTTAGTAAAAAAGGATATTTAAAGATTAAAAATAATAATGCTTACATGTTTTCAGGCATGGATTGGGTTAATAAAAACATCCCAGATGGCTCAAAGGTTATAATAATTAATAGACCAATAGCTTTATACAAAGATTTCGCTGTCTCTGGTGGATTTAATTACTTTACTAATTTTGATGAGTCAAAATATTATAAGAAATTAATTAGTAATTATAATATTGATTACCTGGTGTACTTGGGAAACAAACAGGATTTAATGCATATGCAGGGTTGTGTTAAAGATATATTTAAGATGAAAGAAAATGTGGGTTTTCATGCAACACGCAACCCATTTAATAAAGGGGGTAATTATAATGCTTATATTTTTAACCTTGATAATGAAAAATTAAAAAACTGTTAAAATCTATTATTCAGTTTTCCAATATAATTGGTACCCATATATTTGTTTTTTATCTAATTTCTCTAATAAATAATTTGAGCAGGGAGACGCAGAATACATACACAACTCTTGCTTACTGTAATAATAAATAGGTTTATTCTTATTACTTAGTAGTAAAAATTTTTTTTCATTATTTAAATCTTCTGTTTTAAGTGAGTATATTTTAGGCCATGGATAATTAAAATATTCTATGTTGATATTATCATAAATACGAATAGCATTTTTAGAAAAGAACGATAGAAAACCAATAATTATTAATGAAAAAAATATTTTTTTATTTGTTAATAAAACTTTATCTGAACAAATAACAAATGAAACAAGTATGATTGTTAGGCTAATAAATGACATTCCATATCTGTAAATTGGGAATTTTAAAAACCAAAATATTAAAAAAAATAAATTGATTAAAAAAAGTTCTATCAATCTATGATTACTAACATGCTCAAATTGATCAGCTTCTTTTGTTGAAACTTTACTATACTTTAATATTAGTATTATCAAAAAAATAAAAATTAAAAAAGGTGTAAGTTTTTCGATAATTTTTTTTAAGTGTTTGTTAGACCATGTTTTAACCCAATTAAAATTTTTGTTATATTTTTCATAATTTAGAATTATTTCTTTTTGGTCGGACCAACCTTTAGCCCAAGCTTCACTGACATAAACCGTCTCTTTAGTTCTTTCTGCATCATAATAGATTAGGTTTTTAAAACATGTTTTTTGAACTGGATATAATAGACATCCTGAAACTAACAAATTTTTTAAGATCCATAGTAAACCCAGAATTGAAAATATAAATATTTTTTTATTAAATAATATTTTTTTCTTTTCTTTTAAGCTTAGAAAAATGAATAATGGTATAATTGCTATAATAGCTAAGAATAATTTAAGAGTTGCTAAAAAAATTGTAATAATAAATATTTTTAGAAAAGTATTTAGATTACATTCTTTTAAACTTTCAATTTTTAAGAAATAAATTATTAATATGAGATAATATAAATGTGCAGGAGCATCATTGCCAAAGCTACTATATCTATTAAAACTAAAAATACTAAATATTAATATTAAAAAAATAATGAAAGATAATTTTTTTTTTGAATTAAATAGTAAAAAAAACTCTTCTGTTAAATATACTAAAATTATTGCAGTGACTGATGCTAATGGTACTGTAATGATTGATGTGGTGAATATATAATTATTATAAATTGCAGATAAATATTGAATTGAAGATATATGACCAAATCTGAAATGAATATTTGTGGATCCTAAAATAATTTTATTTTCATTAAGCAGGCTAATATAAGGTAAATGGTACAAACCTGCATCTGGTCTATTAACATTTGCTAACAGTACGAGAGCTAAAGTTACAACAGAAGTATAAAAAATATATAAAATTATTTGTTTTTTTTTATTTGTTTTCAAAAAAAGATTTAAGAATAAAACAAAGCTAATTATTAAAATTGTTGTCCCAACTAACTTTCCAATAGGTATAAAAAAGTTTATTATTAAAGATAAAAAACTTAAGAAAATTACTCCATATATTGAATGCTCAGAAAAATTTTTACTCTTATAAATATGTTGTTTAAAAAAATAAGAACAAAATAAATTTCCTGACGTAAGTAAAATTATTGAGCTAATTATGCAAGATACTAATATTTCTAACATTTTATTTAGATTTCATTCAAATAATATTTAATATAGACGATTAAGTTACACTCTAATAAATAATAAACTAATATAATATAACTTTAGCGTTAATTATAATTAAAATGATATTATCAATAATTATACCTTGTTTTAATGAAGAGAACACCATTCTCGAAATCTTGAATAAAGTTAATATCCAAAAGAAATTTTTAAATATTCAAATTATAATTGCTGACGATGGTTCGATTGATAATACTATAAGTTTATTAAAAGATAACCCACATCTCTATGATAAGTTAATTGAAAATAAAATAAATTGTGGCAAAGGTGCTGCGATAATTTCTGCCATACCTTACCTTAAGGGAAATATCATTATCATACAAGATGCGGATTTAGAATACGATCCAAATGATTATAAAAATCTAATTCAACCAATTATAAGTCATAAATGTTCAGTTGTGTATGGGTCAAGAGTTTTAAATAAACAAAGATACAAAAATAAAAATTTTACATCTTTGTTTAGAGTTTTTAGTAACCATGTCTTAACAATAATATCTAATCTATTTAATAAGCAAAACCTTACGGATGCACACACTTGCTATAAAGTGTTTAGTGAAGATGTTTTTAGTAAAATTTTTTTCAAAGAAAAAGGTTTCAATTTTTGTCCAGAGGCTACTACTAAAATATCTAACCTAGGAATAAAAATTTTTGAGGTACCTATTAGATATAATGGAAGAACCTATAAAGAAGGTAAGAAAATAAAATTTATTGATGGCTTAGAAGCAATTTTTACAATTATAAAATACAAATTTTTTATCACAAAATGATTTCAATAGTAATACCCACTCTTAATGAAGAAAAAAATATTTTTATAATAACTAAAAAACTATTAAGATTAAAAATTGTATCTGAAATTATTTTTGTTGATGACAATTCTACTGACAAAACTTTATTAGAAATTAAAAATATAAAAAATAAAAAAGTTTTTGGTTATTTGAGAAAGGCTAAAACGAGAGATTTAAGCAAATCAGTAATTTTTGGAATAAAAAAAGCAAATAATGATGTTGTTTTAGTGATGGATTGTGATTTGCAACATGATTCAAATTATATTCAACATATGTGGAAAAAATTTAAAAAAAAAGAATGTGATGTTGTTATTGGAAGTCGTTTTGAGAAAAAACTTTTATCTGGTAACTTGGGCTTTTTTAGGAGTATGCTTTCTAGATTTGCAATTTTTTCAATTAGTGCAATATTTGGCAATAAATCTTCAGATCCACTCTCAGGTTTCTTTATGTGTAATAAAGAATTAGTAAATAAAAATGCACATTTATATTATGCAAAAGGCTATAAGATATTGTTTGATATCTTGTTTAATAGCAAGGGAAACCTAAAAACGTTTGATTATAATATCATCTTTAAAAAAAGAAATTATGAAAAATCTAAATTCAATTTATCAATTATTTGGCTATTTATAAGACAAATGATTTATACAATATTGCTTGTAAAAAAATAAAAATACAATATAAGACGATTGCCGGTGATTATTGCGAAGGGGTAATACCCGATCCCATTCCGAACTCGGAAGTCAAGCCCTTCTGCGCCAATGGTACTTTGTCTTAAGACATGGAAGAGTAGGACATTGCCGGCTAAAAAAATGTTATGAAAATTAAAAGTTCGCTAAAATCATTAAAAAAAAGAGACCTTAATTCTAAGCTAGTTAGAAGAAGAGGTAGAGTTTATATAATTAATAAAACAAATCCAAAATTTAAAGCAAGACAGAAGTAGTTTTTATGGACAATGAAAACCATAAAGATACCTGGAATAACTTCACAAAATTTGTGTTGTGGGGAACTGTCGCTGTTATAGGTGTTTTAGTTTTAATGGCAATATTCTTACTATAGAGTTTACTCTATGAGAATCGTTTCAATTTTAGAAAATCAAAAAGTAGAAAAAAGAATAGCAATCACTCCTGATATTGCAAAAAAATACATAGCTCTTGGTTTTCAAATTTCATTAGGTGAAAAATATGGTGAACATCTAGGGTTTAAGGATAGTGACTACAAAGATTTAGGTGTTGAAATTTCTACTAATGAAAATGAAATATTAAGTAAAGCCAATATTGTTATTCAGTTAGGTTTATTATCTGATGAAAATCTATTAAATTTAAAAGAAAATCAAACGTTAGTTGGAGTATTTAATCCTTATGCTAATAAAGAAAAAATAGAAAATTTAACTAAAAAAAATGTTAATATTTTTTCTTTAGAAATGCTGCCTCGAATAACTAGAGCTCAATCAATGGATATTCTTTCTTCACAAGCTAATCTTGCTGGTTACAAAGCAGTAATAGAGTCATTTGCAAATTTTGAAAAAGCAATACCAATGATGATGACGGCAGCAGGAACAATTCCAGCAGCAAAAGTGTTAGTGGTTGGTGCAGGTGTGGCTGGTCTTCAGGCTATTGCAACAGCAAAAAGAATGGGCGCTATCGTATTTGCAACAGATGTAAGAATGGCCTCAAAAGAACAAGTTGAAAGTCTCGGTGGAAAATTTTTAACTGTTGAAGGATCCGAAAATCTCGAAACAGAAGGTGGTTATGCAAAAGAAGCATCTGAGGAATTTAAGAAAAAACAAGAAGATCTTTTAGCTGAAACTTTAAAGAAAATTGATATTGTAATATGCACTGCATTAATTCCAGGTAAAAAAGCTCCATTAATTATTAAAGGCTCCATGATTGATAATATGCAATCAGGCTCTGTTATTTATGATTTAGCTGCTATTCAAGGTGGAAATGCTGAGTTTACTGAAGTTGATAAAATTGTAGTTAAAAATGGAGTAAAGATTATGGGTGAAACAAATATTCTTAATAAACTGCCTGTTTCAGCTTCAAATCTATATTCAAAAAATGTGTTTAATTTTGTGTCTAATTTGTATGATAAAGAAAATAATAAGATTAATATTAATTTAGAAGATGAAATAATTGAAAAAACTTTAATAAAATAGAATTATGGAAATAGACCCTTTTATATTTAGATTAAGCATATTTATTTTATCAATTTTTATTGGATATTACGTTGTATGGAGCGTAACACCATCTTTGCACACACCACTAATGTCAGTTACTAATGCTATATCATCAGTAATTATTGTTGGTGCTATAATTGCAGGTTTAGCAGGAAGCACAGACAATGTTTTTACAATCTCGAACATTCTTGGTTTTTTAGCAATATCTCTTGCTGCCATTAATATATTTGGAGGATTTTTGGTCACTCAAAGAATGCTTCAAATGTATAAAAAAAAGAAGAAAGATAAATAATTATGTCAGCAAATTTATCAGCAATATTCTATTTAGTCTCAGGGGTTCTATTTATATTGGCGTTAAGAGGTCTTTCATCGCCAGAAACTTCAAGACAGGGTAATTTTTTTGGAATTTTGGGAATGGTGATTGCTATAACTGTTACTTTTTTATCGGTTGGAAGTTTTTCTAGTGGACTAATTTATGTATTAATATTTTTACTAGTAGGCGGTCTTATAGGGGCATTCATAGCTTATAAGATACCCATGACTGCTATGCCAGAATTAGTAGCAGGTTTTCATAGTTTAGTTGGATTATCAGCAGTTTTTGTTGCAATTTCAGCTTTCCTAAATCCAGAAGCATTTAATTTAGGATCAGTAGGTGCTATCAAACTTGCAAGCTTAATTGAAATGTCAATTGGAGCTGCAGTTGGTGCCATAACATTCTCTGGCTCAATAATAGCTTTTTTAAAACTTCAAGGAATAATGTCAGGGTCACCAATCACTTTTAAGGGACAGCATTTTATTAATGCTTTATTGTTAATTTCAATTTTAATTTTAACTTATTTACTTTGCTCGTCCCAGTCCTCTAATTTCTTTTGGATATTAATTGCAGTTTCATTTTTAATAGGATTTTTATTAATCATCCCAATTGGTGGAGCAGATATGCCTGTGGTGATTTCAATGTTAAATTCTTACTCTGGTTGGGCTGCAGCCGGAATTGGTTTTACTTTAGAAAATACAGCATTAATTATAACAGGTGCCCTTGTTGGATCTTCTGGTGCAATCTTATCTTATATAATGTGTAAGGGTATGAACCGTTCTTTCTTTAATGTAATTTTAGGAGGATTTGGTGCAACAGAACAGTCTGCATCAACTGCAAATAAAGAGCAAAGACCGGTTAAAAGTGGTAATGCGGAAGACGCAGCTTTCTTAATGAAAAATGCATCATCTGTTATAATTGTTCCAGGTTATGGTATGGCGGTAGCTCAAGCACAACATGCGCTAAGAGAGATGGTGGATACTTTAAAAAAAAATGATATTAAGGTTACTTATGCAATTCATCCTGTTGCAGGAAGAATGCCAGGTCATATGAATGTGTTATTAGCTGAAGCAAACGTTCCTTATGATGAGGTTTTTGAATTAGAGGAAATTAATAATGATTTTGCTAATGCAGATGTTGCATTTGTAATTGGAGCAAATGATGTAACAAATCCAGTTGCAAAAACAGATCCACAAAGTCCAATCTATGGAATGCCAGTGTTAGATGTTGAAAAATGCAAATCAGTACTATTTGTAAAAAGAAGCTTGTCACCTGGCTATGCTGGAATTGATAATGAATTATTTTATAAAGATAACACTCTAATGTTATTTGCAGATGCAAAAAAAATGACTGAGGATATAACTAAAAATCTTTAAAAATTAATGATAACAAAAATATTTTGTGACATTGCAGAACTAGATTTAATAAAGAAGTTCAATAAGAAAAAAATAGTTAAAGGTTTTACGACCAATCCAAGCTTAATGAGAAAAGCTGGAGCGAAAGATTACAAGTCTTACTCAAAGAAGATATTAAAAATTTGTAACAATAAACCTGTTTCACTAGAGGTGTTTGCTGACGAATACAAAGAGATGAAAAAACAAGCTCTTCAAATTAATACTTGGGGAAAGAATGTTTATGTAAAAGTACCAGTTGCTAATTCTAAAGGTATTTTTATGGGTAAAATTATTAAAGAGCTTAACAATTTAGATATTAAGCTTAACATCACAGCAATATATAGCGCAAAACAAACAGAAAAGATTCTAAAATTAATCAATAAGAAAACTAAAGTTATAATTTCAATATTTGCTGGTAGAGCAGGGGATACTGGTAAAGATCCAGTTCCAGAATTTAAAAAAAGTATAGCGATTGCAAAAAAATTTAAGAATGTAGAAATACTTTGGGCGAGTGTTAGGGAACCTTATAATTATTTACAAGCAAAACAATTAGGTTGTCATATTATAACTATCCCACCAACAACTATTGAAAAAATAGAAAATTTTGGAAAAACATTTGATCAACTTACCAAAGAAACTGTTAAAGCATTTTTAGTTGATAGTAAAAAGTCTAGATTTAAAATTTAATTAATTTGTTGCTGGGATTGGTTGCGGGGGACGGATTTGAACCGCCGACCTTCAGGTTATGAGCCTGACGAGCTACCAGACTGCTCCACCCCGCGGTATACTTAAATTCTATTTTTAAGCTTATTAAGTTTTTTAACTCTTTTAATATTTTCTTGTAAAATTCTTTTTTTCTTTTCAGAAGGTTTTTCGTAAACACTTTTTAGTTTTACTACTTTAAAAAAACCATCTCTTTGTAATTTTCTTTTAAGAACTCTAAGAGCTTGTTCAATATTGTTATCTTTGACTTCTATTTTCATAAATATTTTTTAAGAATGTTTAAGTACCATCATATAATTTTGGTGTCTATTAAAATTATTCAATGTTCGAAACTTCTCTTGTTAGTTTAGCCTTCTCTTTTTCCTTTTTTTCCCTTTTTATTCTTCTTTCAGCTTTTTCAATAGCTTCAATTAAATCTTTTTGAGAAAACAGTCCTAATGCTACAGGGTCTTTAGGATTTAAATTATTGTAATTCCAATAACTTTTATTTTTAATTGCAGTAACAGAAGCTTTTGTTATTCCAACTAGTTTTGCTATTTGTGAATCTTTTAGTAATGAATGATGTTTGATTAGCCATAATGCTGAATCTGGTTTATCTTGTCTTTTAGATAAAGGAATATATTTTTTAATTTTTTTATCTTCAGTTGAAATTTCAATATCAGTATTTTTTATTTGTAATTCTTTGTTTTCATCTTTTGAAGCTAGTTCAATTTCTTCTCTAGTAAGTTGACCTGATATAATCGGATTATAAGCCATAATTCCTTTTGCAACTTCACCATCTGCGATACCTTGCACTTCAACTTCATGTAAATTGCAAAACTTTGAAATTTGTTTGAAAGTAAGTGTTGTATTTTCTACTAACCAAACAGCTGTTGCCATTGGCATTAATGGTACGTTTGACATTTAATCTTTCTTTTCTGATCTGAAATTTTGGAATTTTTTATTGAATTTGCTTACACGACCCTTGTCCATTAGTTTTTGCTTTCCACCTGTCCAAGCAGCATGGGATTTTGGATCAATTTCTAATTTTAAAACTTCTCCTTCTTTTCCCCAAGTTGATCTTGTTTCAAATTGAGTTCCATCAGTCATTTCTACTTTAATTGTGTGGTAGTTTGGGTGTATGTCTTTTTTCATATCGAGACTTATAGCAAAAGAATTTTATAAAACAATTAAAAGTTCTTTAATTTTTCAAGCATTTTGTCATTAATTGCCATACTAGAAGCTCTTATTTTGATACTTTTATTTTGTGAGAGGTCAATTTCATTAATTAAGCCACCTGCCTCTTTAACTAATATTATACCAGCAGCTATATCCCATAAATTTAAATCATTTTGAAAATAACCATCATATCTCCCAGCTGCAACGTAGGCAATATCAAGTGCTGCACTTCCAGATTTTCTTAAAGGTAAGTCGATTTCATTTTTGGTTACACCGCCTGTTGCAAACAAGCAGCTATTAAGCTCTCTTTTTTTTGATACCCTAATTCTTTGATTGTTAAAAAAAGCGCCACTTTCTTTTTCAGCATAAAACATTTCATCTTTTATTGGATCATAAATTAACCCTGATACTATTTCATCACCAGATTTTAAGGCAATTGATATTGCAAAGTGAGGAACACCATGTAAAAAATTTGTAGTACCATCTATAGGATCTATTATCCATGTATGCTCTTTATCTTTATTAGCTTCAGAGCCATCTTCTTCACTAATAATAGAATAGTATGGTCTTGCTTTTTTTAATTCTTCTATAATTATTTTCTCAGCTTTTAAATCAGCATTTGATACAAAATCAGTAGGTCCCTTGATTGAAACTTGTAGTTTTTCTATTTCTCCAAAATCTCTAATTAAAGCTCTAGATGCTTTTTCTGCAGCCTTTATCATGACATTTAGATTAGCTGATATGGATTGCATAAGATTTATATTTTTTTAACATATTCCATAGTTCTAGTATCAACTATGATTTTATCTCCGCTTTCAATAAATGGAGGAACTTGAATATTTACACCATTATCTAAAGTTGCGGGTTTGTAAGAAGAAGAAACTGTTTGCCCTTTTAAAGCAACATCTGTTGTATCAATCGTGCACGTTACTTGATTAGGCAGTTCAACTGTTAAAGGTTTTTCATTATAAAAACTTATACTGACTTCTAAGTTTTCTGTTAACATTTTACCTTTTTCTCCAATTGTTTCTTTTTTAATATTAATTTGTTCATAAGTTTTAGGGTCCATGAAATAATAATCAGTTTCATCACCATAAAGATAATTAAATTTTGTTTCATCTAATGAAGCTTTTTCAACAGACTCACTTGATCTAAATCTTTCATTTAATTTTGTATTTTTATTAACACTTTTCATCTCTACTTGAGCAAAAGCACCACCTTTTCCAGGTTTTACATGTTGTGTTTTTAAAACTTGCCAAAGGTCATTTTTGTATTCAATTAACATTCCAACTCTAATTTCACTTGCGTATAATTTCATTTTAATTTTTTAATAGCCTCTAATGGTTTGTATTTTTTATTATTCCAAATGTAGCCTGAAATAGCTAAAAAGTTAGCTTTATTCAATAAAAGTTTTTTATAATTGCTTAACTTTATGCCACCAATAGCTACAATTGGTAAGGGCGTTATTTTTTTAATAGATTTTAATACATTTAAACTGGCTCTATATTTAACTATCTTAGTATTGGATGCATAAAATGCACCAAAAGCTAAATAATCAGCGCCATCATTAATAGCTCTCTTTGCTAGATTTATAGAGTTATGACATGTCACACCAATAATTCTGTTCTTCAATATTTTTCTAGCTTCTATCAAGTCCATATCTTTTTGACCTAGATGGCAACCGTCTGCATTCAGTTTTATAGCAAGTAAAGGATCGTCGTTGATTAAAAATTTAACTTTGTACTTATTGCAAATTTTCTTAATTTTTTTTCCAATAATTAGTTTATTTGAATTTGTTTCTTTTTTAAGTCTTAATTGAAAGAAACTTATTTTTTTTGAACTTAATACAAGAGCCAAATCATCGTAAAAATTTATATTAGTTATTTTATTTGGAGAAATTAGATAAACAAATTTCTTATTTATTTTATTTTGCTTCAAGTTCTTTTGACCATTTGCCTTGAGCTGCAAGTGTGCACATATTTGCTCTGTGGTTAAAGACTTTTTGAGTGTCACCAGTGTTCTTAATATCTTTTGACCAAATTTTAAGTGCACTTTGTTGTAAAGCTCTACCATATGAATAAGTCATAATAAAATTTGTGTCATTATACTTATTAATTAAGTTTAAATTCTCGGTTGCTTCTACTTCTGCTTGCCCACCAGATAAAAAAGCAATTCCTGGTACGTCAGTTGGTACATTTTCTTTTAAGCACTTTAAAGTAAGCTTTGCAACTTCTTCACTTGATATTTTTTTATCAAAAGTAGTTCCTGCTAAAATCATATTAGGCTTTAAAATTATTCCACTTAAATCTATTTTATTAATCATTAATTCTTCGAAGCATTTTTGAATAACTTCAGATGTTTTATTAAAACAAATCTCTGCAGAATGATCTCCATCCATCAAAACTTCAGGTTCTACAATTGGAACCATTCCACATTCTTGGACTAAAGCCGAATATCTTGCCAGTGCATGAGCATTAGAGTGAATAGATAATTTGCTTGGATATTTATCTGAAATGTTAAAAACACCTCTCCATTTTGTAAATCTTGCTCCAAGTTTATAGTAGTCCTTTAGTCTTTCTCTTAAGCTATCCAAACCTTCCGTAATTTTTTCCTCAGGAGAGCCTGCTAAAACTTTTGCACCTGTATCAACTTTAATTCCTGGAACTACTCCAGACTTAGAAATTAATTCTGGAATAGTCTGCTTCAAGTTAGATGTTTGGTTGATGGTTTCATCATACAAAATAACACCACCAATAAAATCTTTCATTCCACTTGATGAGAAAAGAGTTTCTCTAAATAAAAGTCTATTTTCTGGGCTGGAGGGTACATTAACTGACTCTAATCTTTTAGTCATGGTCCCGTTGCTTTCGTCCGCAGCAAGGATTCCTTTACCATTAGACAATATTTTTAATGCAATTTTATTAAGTTCTGACATGTTAATTAAGAGCCTTTATACCAGGAAGTTCTTTTCCTTCAAGATATTCTAAAAAAGCACCACCCGCAGTTGAAACAAAATTAAAATTATTAATTGCTCCAATGCCATTCAAAAGAGAAACGGTATCACCACCACCTGCAACTGAGTAAATTGTATTACTCTTATTTTTTTCAATAATTTTTTTTGCTATTTCAAGACTTCCTTTGGCAAAATTAGGATTTTCAAAATAACCAGCTGGCCCATTCCACAAGATAGTACTACTTTCTTCAATTAATAAATTAATAGCTTTAATTGTCTTGGGACCAATATCTAAAATTAACTCGTCTTTAGAAATATTATTTAGCTCCTTTATTTCTGCTGATCCATCTAAGTTTTTTCCTACAGCAACATCCTCAGGGTAAATTATCTTACAGTTTTCTTTTTTTGATAAAGAAAATATTTCTTCAATAATTTTATCACAATTATCTTCTTGAATAGATTTTCCAATTTCATACTCTTTATATTTGAGTATATTATTGGCCATCCCACCGACTATTATAATATTATCAAATTTAGTAATTAAATTTTTAATTATATTAATTTTAGAAGATATTTTAGAACCACCTATGATGCATGTTATAGGTCTTTGAATCTCAGATGTAATTTTAGTTAGTGCATCAATTTCCAAATTTAATTGAAGGCCAGCGTACGAAGGAATAAATTTAGTGATTTCAAAAATCGAGGCATGAGTCCTATGTGAACATGAAAAAGCATCATTGACATAAATATCAGCTAGATTTGCTAAATGTTTTGCAAAATTATTATCATTTTTTTCCTCCTCTTCATAAAATCTAAGATTTTCAAGTATTACAATTTTTTCATCTTGTTCATTAAATAAATCAGTAGAATTAATTTCTTTTATATTCTTTGAAACTAATCTTATATTTTCATTTAGTTTATTTTTTAGATGTTCACATATTGGTTTAAGAGAAAGTTCATTTATAATTTTGCCTTTGGGTCTACCCACATGAGAAAGTATTATAATTTTTGCTTCACTTTTTAATAGAAAATTAATAGTAGGCAAAATTTTATCTATTCGAGTAGTGTCAGTAATTTTTCCATTATCTAATGGAACATTTAAATCCAACCTAAGTAATACTTTTTTTTGATTGAGATTAGTCTCGTCTTGAATATTTCTCATTAAGAGATTTGATGAAGATGTTCTGCTATGTCACACATTCTATTTGAAAAACCCCATTCATTATCATACCACGCTGAAATTTTTCCCATATTTTTACCTACTACATTAGTTAACGATAAATCAACAATTGCTGAAGCTGAATTATGATTGAAATCAATTGAAACTAATTTTTCTGACGTAACTTCTAAAACTTTTTTTGACTGTTCTTTAGAGGCGATAGTAAATGCTTCATTAATTGTTTCTTTGCTCATCTCTTTTTTTGTACAAAAAACTAGCTCTATAAGGGAAACATTTGGAGTTGGCACTCTCATTGCTATTCCTTCAAGCTTTCCTTTTAATGCAGGTATAATTTCACCAATTGCTTTTGAAGCACCCGTAGAAGTTGGTACAATAGATTGACTGGCAGATCTTGCTCTTCTAGGATCTTTATGGGAATTGTCTAGAATTCTTTGATCACTTGTGAAAGCATGAATAGTTGTCATAAACCCTTTTTCAATTTCAAAAGTTTCATTTAAAATATTAGCAACAGGTGCAAGACAGTTAGTTGTACAAGAGGCTGCAGAAATAATTTGATCATCTTTTGTCAAAATATTTTCATTTACTCCATAGACAATTGTCTTATCAGCATTTTTGCATGGAGCAGAAACTATAACTTTTTTAGCCCCATTTTTTATATGTGCTAATAATTTTTCTTTTGAATTAAATTTTCCAGTGCATTCAAAAACATAATCAACATCAAATTTTTTCCAATTGATATCTTCAATACTGGATTCTTGTGAAAATGTTATTTTATTATTATTAATAATTAAATGTTTTTCATCATAATCTAAATCTGCATTAAATTTACCATGAATAGAGTCATATTTAATTAAAGAACAGCTGGCTTCAGAATTTGACCGGTTATTGATATGCTTAATTTCTATGTTCTTGTTTTGGCTTTCAATGATAGCTCTAATTACCATTCTACCAATTCTTCCCATTCCATTGATACCAACTTTTATTGTCATATTTAACTCTTTATTAGTTTCTTTGTTTTTTGTGAAATATTTTGAACTGTTAATCCAAAATATTTATAAATTTCTTTGTAGGGTGCGCTTTTACCAAATGTATCAATTCCAAAAGCTAAACCCTCAGTTCCAATATATTTTTTCCAACAATCTGTTGAAGCAGCTTCAATAGATATTTTAAATTTAGCTTCATCAAGAATTTTTTTCTTATATGATTTTGACTGTAAATCAAAAATATCTTGGCATGGTACTGAAACAACTTTAGAGTATATCTTATCTTTGGCTAATTTATGGCTAGTTTCAATTGCTAAATTAACCTCAGAACCACTAGCAAATATTGTTAAATTAATTTTTTTATTAGTTCTTAAAACCTCGTAAGCACCTAAAGAACATTTGTTTATATTTGAATATTTTTTTCTAATAGGTTCAAGATTTTGTCTAGTTAAAGATAACACACTTGGTGTCTTTGAGTTTTTTAATGCTAATTCCCAACATTCGATAGTTTCCATTGTGTCTGCTGGTCTAAAAACATTTAAATTAGGAATAGATCTTAATCCAGACAGCTGTTCAATGGGCTGGTGTGTTGGTCCATCTTCCCCTAAGCCAATTGAATCGTGTGTCATCACATAAATAACACGTTGCTGCATCAAAGCAGACAAACGGATGGAAGGTTTACAGTAATCAGAAAATATTAAAAAAGTTCCCCCATATGGAATAAATTTACTATGAAGTGCCAGTCCATTCATTATTCCAGACATTGCATGTTCTCTAACCCCATAGTGAATATAATCACCATTAAAATTGCCAGAATTAATAGAAATATGATGTTTTGTTTTGGTGTTGTTGGATCCCGCCAAATCAGCTGAACCACCAATTAATGTATTATTCTCTTTCGTAAGAGCATTAAGGGTTAGTTCAGAAGCTTTTCTTGAGGCTAGACTTTTGTTTTCTTTAAGAGAATTTAGCTTTTCACTTTTTAAAGCTTTAGAGAAATTATTTTTAAAGACTTTATCTACTAAATTTTTTTTTCTTTTATAAATTTTACTCCATGTAGAATCAAGTTTTGAACCCTTGTTACCAATCTTTCTCCACTCATTTAAAATATTTTTTGGAATCTCAAAAGGTTTGTGCTCCCAATCTAGTACTTTTCTTACTAATTTGATTTCATCTAAACCAATTGGACTACCGTGCGAAGAGGCTTTACCAGATTTATTAGGTGAGCCATAACCAATTTTTGTTTTGCATGAAATAACAGTTGGTCTTTTTGCATTTTGAACTTTTTTTAATGCTAAAAAAATTTCTTTTTCATTTTGACCATTAATTAGTATGTAATCCCAACCATAACTTTCAAATCTCTTTTTGAAATTGTCTGAAACTGCCAAGCTAGTTGGTCCATCAATAGATATTGAATTGTTATCAAAAAGCATAACTAGATTTTTTAACTTTAAGTGTCCTGCTAAACTCATTGCTTCATGGCTGATGCCTTCCATTAAACATCCGTCTCCAGCCAAAACATAAGTTTTATGGTTTATTATTTCTTTACCTAGTTTTTTCTTTAAAATTTCTTCCGCAATAGCAAACCCAACTGAATTAGCAATTCCTTGTCCAAGAGGACCCGTTGTCGTTTCAATACCTGTACCAGGATGATATTCAGGGTGACCTGCACAAATAGATTTTAATTGTCTAAAATTTTTAATATCATTCAAGGAAATACTTTTGTACCCAGTTAAATGCAATAAAGAGTAAAGAAGCATAGATCCATGACCAGCAGATAAAACAAATCTGTCTCTATTTAACCAGTTTGGATTTTTTGGATTAAATCTAAGGAAATTTTTAAATAAGACTGTTGCTACGTCTGCCATACCCATTGGCATTCCAGGATGGCCCGAATTTGCTTTTTGTACAGCATCTATCGATAAAAACCTTATTGCGTTTGATAAATCTTTATGTAATTTGTTCAAAAATATCCTATCTAGACTTAGAAGACTCAATTTAATAATATAAATATATATATATGAAAACAGACAGTGAAAAAGAAAAAAAACTTAGTTTTGCACTTAATAAATTGAAGAGTTTAAATTTACAAAACCCAACGCTTAAGTCTAATTTAGAAAACTTAAACATTCAAAAAAATCAATTAGAAATTGAAAAAAAACAAATAGAAGAAAAATATCAAAATTTAGAAAGTGAATACAAAGCTCTTAATCAAAAATTAGAAGATATTAACCAGCAAAAAATAGAAGAACAAAAAAAAGAGACAGAATTTTCAGAAAAAATAGATGAATTAAATCAAGAAACAGATACTTTATTAGAGGAAATAGACAAATGGCAAATGTAAACATTAAATTTAATGGCAAAGAGTTTCTACTATCTTGTGATGATGGGCAGGAAGAGCATTTAGAAGAATTGTTAACTCATATTAATGAAAAATTTAATAATTTAAAGAATGACCTAGGCAACATAGGAGAAAATAAACTTCTATTAATCACTTCAGTTCAAATAATGGACGAATATTTTGAAACTAAAAAAAAGGTAGAACAAAAAAAAACTGAGTTACAAAATTTATCAAATAAATTTAGAGAATTGAAATCATTAGTTTATGACTACAGAGATAAAAAAGAAGATGAGATGAAAGAATTACATCAAGATCATGAGAGTTTTAAAAAAGAAATAGAAAAAAATAAAGAAGATTATGAAAAAATAATCGAAGCAGCAGCAGATGAAATTGAAAATTTTGTTGAAAAAGCAAATCTAGAAAATCCAATTCAGTAGATTTGTGTTAAAATCTGAATTAAGAAAAAAAATTCTTAAAGTAAGAAAAAAATTTAATACAAAAAATATTCAACTCAACTTTAACCAAATTGTAAAAATTCTTAAAAAAGAAAAGATAACCAATCAGATTATTGTAGGTGGATACTATCCGGTAAACTTTGAGATAGATGACTTGACACTGTTAAGAAAATTTAAAAAGAATAAATTTAATATTTCTTTGCCCATAATTAAGAAAAATTTTCAAATGGATTTTTATTCATGGTCATTTTCTGAGCCTTTAAAAATAAATAGATATGGAATACCTGAACCAGAAGCTAAAAATATAGTTTACCCTGATGTTTTATTAATTCCCTTGGTAGCATTTGATAAAAATTTGAACAGACTTGGATATGGTGGTGGATATTACGATAGATTAATTGAAAAATTATCAAAAAAAAAAAATATCATAAAGATAGGTCTAGCTTTTTCATTTCAAGAAATTGATAAAGTGCCAACTAATATGTATGATCAAAAATTGGATTATATTGTAACAAATAAACATACTATAAAATGAAAATACTTTTCTTGGGTGATATAGTTGGAATTTCAGGACGGTCGATGGTTTTGAATAACTTACTATCAAAAATTAAAGATGAAAAAATAGATTTTGTAGTTGTTAATGGTGAGAATGCAGCTGACTCAGGTGTTGGTCTTACAGAGGAAATATGTAAAGATTTTTTTAATTGTGGAGTGGATGTTATTACAACGGGAAATCATGTTTGGGATCAGAAAGAAACGATGTCTCATATTGAAAAAGAAAATCGACTACTTAGACCTAAAAATTTATTTGAACCATCTCCAGGAAAGGGCTTTGGAATATTTACTGCTAAAAATGGCATGAAAGTGGGAGTGCTTAATTTGATGGGAAATGTTTTTATGAAAAAATGTGAAGATGTATTTGAAGCAGCTGAAAAATTTATGAAAAAAAATAAGCTTAAAGAAGATTATGATTTTCTATTAGTCGATTTTCATGGAGAAATAACAAGCGAAAAGGCAGCTATGGGTCATTTTTTTGATGGCAAAGCAACAGTGGTTGTTGGAACTCACACACATATTCCAACAAATGATACTAGAATATTAAAAGGCGGTACTGCTTATCAAACAGATGCAGGAATGTGTGGTGACTACGACTCAGTTATTGGAATGAATAAAGAAAATTCAATTAGTAGATTTTTAAAAAAAAAGTCCACAAAGCACTTTCCAGCAATTGGTGAGGCTAGTTTGTGTGGTGTGATTGTTGAATGTGATGTAGAAACAGGATTAGCAAAAAAAGTAGAAAATTTTATATATGGAGGAGAATTAAAAAATTCTCAATAATTATTATGTCGGGTCACTCTAAATGGGCAAGTATAAAACACTCTAAAGGAAAAGCAGACAAACAAAGATCTAAAGTATTTTCAAAATTATCTAAAGAGATAAGTGTAGCAGCAAAACTAGGTGATAAAGATCCTGCGATGAACCCAAGACTTAGATCTGCAATTCAAGCAGCAAAGTCAGCTAACATGCCAAAAGATAATATTGAAAGAGCTATTGCTAAATCTTCTGCTAACTCTGAAACAAATTATGAAAATTTAAGATATGAAGGATTTGGTCCAGATAAAATAGCAGTGATTGTAGAAGCATTAACTGACAATAAAAACAGAACAGCTTCCAATGTTAGATCTATATTTGTAAAAAGTGGTGGCAATTTAGGGACTCAGGGTTCTGCTTCACATAACTTTAATCAGTTAGGAATTATCAAAATTGATAAAAAAGAAATCTCAGACGAACAAATTTTTGAACTAGCAATTGAATCTGGTGCAGATGAGTGTATCTCAAATGATGAATTTCATGAAATTCAATGTCCTATGAGTGAAATTTATAATGTAAAAAAAAACTTAGAAAAAACAATTGCAAATTTTATTTCAACAGAAATTGAATGGGTTC
>JAOIXS010000014.1 GCA_028225715.1 Candidatus Pelagibacter sp. | reverse complement strand
TGAAAAGAAAAAAGAAGCTCAAAAAATTTCTGAACAAATTAATAATAAAGAATATGAAATTCAAAAATTAAGTACTGAAAATAAAGAACTTTATGGATCAGTTAAACCAACTGAAATTTCAAAACTGATATTAGAAAATGACAAACTAGATATTAAACCTTCAATGATACAGCCAATAACTGAAATTAAATCAATTGGTAAATTTAAGGTTAAAATTATTCTACACTCTGAGGTAGATTCTGAAATTACTATCAATGTAGTTACAGCTGATACTATTCAATAATTATACAATTTTTTCCCCAGCATATATTTGTTATATTTTTAAATCTTAATTGAGATAAGATTTGTTCATGGAAAATAACCTCAGTATAGTTAAAGATACTTTTAAAGAACTTCCAAACAATATTGAAGCAGAGCAGGCTGTAATTGGATCAATACTGGTTCAAAATGAAACGTTTGATGAAATAAATACTATCGTTTCTAGTGTTAACTTTTATGACCCGATGCATCAAAGTATTTTTTCAGCAATTGAAAGCCTAATTTACAAAGGAATGCTTGCAAACCCCATAACTTTAAAAAATTATTTTGAAAATGAAAAGGACGAATTAAATGTTCCTGAGTATTTAGTAAAAGTTACAAAATTTTCTACTCCTCCAAGACAAGCAATAGAATATTCAAGAATTATTTATGATATGTTTGTAAGACGTGAATTAATTAAGATATCTGAAAATACTATTGATGCTGCAAAACTAAATGCACTTGATGTTAATGGCCAAAATATAATTGAAAATTCAGAAAGATTATTATTTGATCTTGCTGAAAAAGGTTCTTTCAATTCATCACTTATTAAATTTGATGAAGCAATGAAGCAAACTATTGAGATGGCTTCAGCTGCTTATCAAAATGACGAAGGGATCGTTGGTGTTCCTACTGGTCTAAGAGATTTAGATGATAGATTAGGTGGACTTCATAATTCAGATTTAATTATAATTGCAGGTCGACCATCAATGGGTAAGACTGCTTTAGCAACAAATATAGCTTTTAATGCTGCTCAAAAACTACAAGAAAGTGGAAAAAAATCTGCAGTTGCCTTCTTTTCACTTGAGATGTCTTCTGAGCAACTATCAACTAGAATTTTAGCAGAACAATCTAGAATTAAATCAAATGATATTAGAAGAGGTAGAATTTCTGATGAACAGTTTGATAAATTTATTGAGACATCAAAAAATATATCTGAACTTCCTTTGTATATAGATGAAACTCCAGCTATCAGTATAGCTGCTATGAGCAATAGAGCAAGACGTATCAAAAGATTATTTGGTCTAGATTTAATTGTTGTAGACTATATCCAATTGATGAGAGGATCAGGAAATAATAGAGATGGTAGAGTTCAAGAAATTTCTGAAATCACTCAAGGCCTTAAAGCAATGGCAAAAGAACTTAAACTTCCAGTAATTGCTCTATCGCAGTTGTCAAGAGCAGTAGAACAAAGAGATGATCACAAACCTCAATTATCAGATCTAAGAGAATCTGGATCAATTGAGCAAGATGCTGATGTAGTAATGTTTGTGTATAGAGAGGCATATTACTTAGAGAGAAAAGAACCTAGACCTGCAACTGTTGAACATGCTGAATGGCAAGCAAAAATGAATGAAGTTTCAAATCTAGCAGAACTTATTATAGGAAAACAAAGACACGGCCCAACAGGTAATGTTATGGTAGAATTTGAAGCAATGTTCACTAAATTTAAAGATACTCAAACTAACTAATATCAAATATATTAGCCGTGAATGCTGTCTCTATTTTATCAAAACATTGTTTTAAAAAATCCTAAATCAATTTTTGTACTACTATTAATTACTCTTTTAAGTTTTGGGTATTTTTCTAAAGATTTTAGGCTAGATGCATCATCTGATACTCTGTTAATTGAAGGTGATCCCGATCTTGAATACTTAAAAGAAGTCACTGAAAGATATGGTTCTAAAGAGTTTTTAATCTTAACTTATTCTCCTAATGAGGGAATGGTAACTGAATCTTCTATTAATAATCTTTTAAGTTTAAAATACAAAATTCAAAGTCTAGATTGGGTTCATAGCGTTGTTACACTACTCGATATCCCCTTATTAAGTAATTCAGAAGCACCTCTTCAAGAAAGATTAGAAAGCTTTAAAACTTTAAAAGATGAAGGTGTCGATACTGAAAGAGGATTTAAAGAAATATTAAATAGTCCAGTTTTTAGAAATTTTGTAATAAGTGAAGATGGTAAAACAAGTGGCATAATTGTTTATATAAAAAAAGACGAACTAAAAGATATTGAAAATAAATCAGTTCAAGAGGTTGAAGATTATAAAGATACTTTAAAAAAGAAAAATCATGAAAATATCACTCAGATAAGAGAGATTATTAAAAGCTATGGAGATGTTGGAAAAATATACCTTGGAGGTATTCCAATGATCACCGATGATATGATGTCATTTATTAAAAGTGATATTATTGTTTTTGGTCTAGGAGTTCTTTTATTTATTATTGCTACTCTATGGTTTATATTTAGAAAACTAATTTGGATTATTGTACCAATTAGTAGCTGCTTTTTTTCAGTTTTAATTATGATAGGTCTACTTGGTCTTCTAGGCTGGAAGGTTACCGTCATATCCTCAAACTTTATTGCTCTAATGTTAATTCTAACTATGGCAATGAATATTCATATGAGTACCCGGTTTCTACAATTAAGAGAAGATTTTCCAAATTTAGATAATTTGAAAATTATTATAATGACAACTAGTAAGATGTTTTGGCCTATCATTTACACAGTTCTTACAACTATATGTGCTTTTCTATCTTTGGTATTTAGTGGCATAAAACCTATTATTGATTTTGGATGGATGATGACTTTAGGATTAATAACTTCTTTTATAATTACATTTACTTTGCTTCCTACTCTATTGAGTTTTATGTCTAACAACAATGTGAAGGTTAAAGAAGATACAGGTTCTAAGATTACTTCTTTTTTTGGTAAAATTTCTTCTAATAATAAAGGTTTAATTTTTTTAGTATCAATTTTGGTTATTGGATTAAGTGTTGTTGGAATAAGCAAGCTTGAAGTTGAAAACAGTTTTATAAATTATTTTAATAAAAATACTGAGATTTATAAAGGTATGAAACTTATTGATGAAAAACTAGGTGGCACTACACCTTTGGAGATTATATTAAAATTTCCTGACAAAGTAGTTGTAGAATCCAACGAAGATGATGAATTTGAAAGCTGGGATGATGAAGGCAGTAGTAATGACAATGAAAAATACTGGTTTACGAAAGATAAAATTGAAAAAATTCAAAATGTTCATAATTATTTAGATAATCTTCCTGCGGTTGGAAAAGTTTTATCATTTAGTTCAATTGTTGAAGTTGCCACACAGTTAAATAATAACAAGCCTCTTGGAACTTTAGAAATGGGTGTTCTTTATTCAAAAATTCCAGAAAGTATTAAAAAAGACATTATATATCCTTATATATCTGTAAAAGATAATGAAGCTAGGATAAGCCTTAGAATTATTGATTCACAGGATAGCTTAAGAAGAAATGATTTAATAAACCAAATAAATTATGACCTTGAAAATAAACTAAATCTTAACAAAAAAGAGTTTAAACTTGCTGGTGTTTTAATTTTGTTTAACAATCTACTCCAAAGTCTTTTTAAGTCTCAAATACTCACATTGGGTTTAGTTATGGCAGGAATTTTTGCAATGTTTATGATTTTATTTAGAAATTTTAAACTATCTCTTATTGGTGTTGTTCCTAATTTTATTGCAGCTTTCTTTATTTTAGGAATTATTGGTTTGCTTGGAATACCACTTGATATGATGACTATTACTATTGCTGCAATTACTATCGGGATAGCAGTAGATAACAGTATTCACTATATTTATAGATTTAAAGAAGAGTTTTTAAAAAACAAAGACTATAATAAAACACTAAAAGTTTGTCACTCAACAGTGGGTGTTGCAATACTAAATACTTCAATAACTATTGTCTTTGGTTTTTCAATTCTTGTTTTTTCTAAATTCATACCAACAATTTACTTTGGTGTGTTTACTGGTTTAGCAATGCTGTTAGCTATGGTTTCAGTATTAACTTTACTGCCCTCTCTTATTTTAATAAGTAAACCTTTCGGAAAATAAAACTATTATGCTTGACACTTTAAAAGATTTTTATCAAGCAGTGTCTTTAATAGACCTAATATTTCTAATCATTACAATTTCTTCAGTTATCAAGTGTTACAGTAAAGGTTTTGTTTTAAGTTTATTGTCTGCTTCAAAATGGTTGTTAGCTTATGTTGTAACTTTAATTCTTTTTCCAAAAGCTAAACCTTATTTTAAAAACATAATTGATAGTGAGTATGTATTGGATATTGCGCTCGGCGTAACTATCTTCATTTTGGTGGTCTTTATTATTCTAATTACAAATAAAGCTATTAGTAAGACGGTAAAATTCGTTGGACTAGGAAGGCTTGATTCCTTATTTGGGTTATTTTTTGGTTTTATTAGAAGTTATGTAATCTGTATTTGTTTATTTTCAGCTATAGATATTGTTTATAATTATAGCAAATGGCCAATTAATACTGATAAATCATACACCTTTCCATACATAGAAAAAGGTAGTAATTATTTATTAAAAGAGTTCCCAAATGAAAAAAAATATCAAGATTCTAAAGAAAAAATTGAAGAGCTATAATCCAAAACTTAAAGAAGAATGTGGTGTATTTGGTATAAGCAACAGTGATGATGCTGCCGCCCTAACTGCATTAGGTCTTCATGCACTTCAACACAGAGGTCAAGAAGGTTGTGGAATTGTATCATTTGATGGAAAAAAATATCATTCAGAAAAAAGATTTGGTTTAGTTGGAGATAACTTTAACAAAGAAAAAGTATTAAAAAATTTACTTGGGAAATATGCTATAGGTCATAACAGGTATAGCACTACAGGTGAAAATACTTTAAGAAATATCCAGCCTTTCTTTGCAGATACTAACGCAGGTGGTATTGGAGTTGCACATAATGGAAATTTGACTAACTCTGTTACACTAAGAAATAAGTTAGTTGAAGATGGAGCAATTTTCTACACAACATCAGATACCGAAACAATTGTTCAATTAATTGCAAAATCAAAAAGAAACAAAACAGTTGATAAGGTTATTGATGCAATATTTCAAATTCAAGGTGGCTATGCATTGGTTATGCTTACACAAAACACGTTAATAGGTGTTAGGGACCCACATGGAATACGACCTTTAATTATTGGTAAAATAAAAGACAGTTATGTTTTAGCATCTGAGACTTGTGCACTAGATATTATAGGAGCAAAGTACGTAAGAGACGTAGAAAATGGTGAAATTGTTTTGATTGAAAACAATGAATTAAAAAGTTTTAAACCTTTCCCTGCAAGAAAAGTTAGGCCTTGTGTTTTTGAATATATTTATTTTGCAAGACCAGATAGTTTATTAGATGGAAAATCAGCTTATGAGCATAGAAAAAACTTAGGAATAGAGCTTGCTAAAGAAAATAAGATTGATGCAGATATAGTGGTTCCTGTACCAGACTCAGGAAATGCTGCAGCACTTGGATTTGCTCAACACTTAGGAATTAATTTTGAATTAGGTTTAATTAGAAATCATTATGTTGGGAGAACTTTTATAGAACCCAGTCAAAAAATTAGAAGCTTGGGAGTTAAATTAAAATTAAACGCTAATCAATCTACAATTAAAGATAAAAGAATTATTTTAATAGATGACTCTTTAGTCAGGGGAACAACTTCCCATAAAATTGTTAAAATGCTTTATGACGCTGGTGCAAAAGAGGTTCATGTTAAAATTGCCTGTCCGGAAATTAGATATCCTGACTTTTATGGGGTTGATACACCAACTAAAAAAGAACTTCTTGCGGCAAACAAAACAAATGAAGAAATTTGTGAATATATAGGTGCTAAATCTTTAGATTTTTTATCACTTGAGGGGTTGTATAGAGCAATAGGATTTGAAAAACGCAATGACACGTACCCACAATTAACTGATCATTATTTTACAGGTGAATACCCTGTTAAACCTATAGACGAGCTAGGTGATGATAAAATTACTCAATTATCACTGCTAAGCACTGCTTCGAACAACTAAAATAACTATTACACAATTCTCATAAAGAAGGGCCAAACTTAAAGACTTTAAAATGAACTCTAAACACTTATATATAAATAAATGATCACTCATAAAGAACACATAATTAAATATTTTGAATCTGGAATTAAAGATATTAAAGATTTTAAAATTGGAATTGAACATGAAAAGTTTTTATTTGATGAAAAAACAAACAAAAGAGTAGATTACCCTACTGTCCTTAAAATGTTTTCACTACTAAGTGAATTTGGATGGAAGCCGATAATGGAAAAAGAAAATATTATTGGATTAAAAAAAAAAGGAAAAAGTATTACCCTTGAGCCTGGCAATCAAATTGAATTATCAGGTGATAAATTAAACAATATTCATGAAGCTTGTGCTGAATCTCATGATTACTTGTTTGAATTACAACAAGTAACTAAAAAATTAAATTTAAAAATTGTTAGCGCTGGTTTTGATCCAATTTCAAGCCTTAGTGAAGTTCCTAATAATCCAAAACAAAGATATCAAGTAATGACTAAAGATATGCCTGATGGTGGTTCTTTGAGCTTAGATATGATGTACAGAACTTGTGGTACACAACTTAATTTAGATTACGATTCTGAAAAAGATTTTATTAAAAAATTTAAAATAATAAATTCTATAGTCCCTATCTCTACTGCATTATTTGCAAATTCTTCAATAGTTGAAAAAAAAAATAGTGGTTACAGCTCTTATCGATCTAAAGTTTGGCAAGAAACCTCTAGAGGTGGTTTACCTGAGATTTTTTTTGATAATATGGATTTTGAAAAATACGCAGATTTTTCAATAAACTTTCCTTTATTATTTATTCAGAATAAAAAAGAATATTTATCAGGAAACAATTATTCATTTTCAGATTTCATGAGTGGAAAAATTAATGAAATTAATAACAGACTTCCAACTGAAGATGATTTAACTACTCACCTTAGTACAATTTTTACAGAAAATAGACTTAAGAAATATATAGAATTAAGATCGATGGATACTTGTGGTTGGGACTGTTTGTGTTCTGGGCCTGCTTATAATACTGGAATTTTATATGGTAACTTAGATGAGGCTTACGAATTAATTTCTAAGTGGGATAAAAATAAAATTATTAATGCTTATCTAGAGGCACCCAAAAAAGGTTTTAATACTGAGTTGATGGGAAAAGATCTATTACACTGGTCATCATTGCTGCTTGGCATCTCAAGAAAAGGATTATTAAACAGAGATATTTTGAATAAATCTAATGATAATGAGGCTAAATTTTTAAATCACCTAGACAAACTAATTGATAATAAGTCAACAAACGCAGATCATATGATGGATAAATTTTCTAAAAATGAAAATTTAAACGATTTATATGACAAATAAGATAGTTGCAATTCAAGGTGATCATCCTTCAAAACTAAAGCCCCTAACTGATACTAGTATATTCCTAGCTGTTGAAGCTCAAAAGTTAAGATATAAAATTTTTTATTATGAGCCTAAAGACCTTTCAATAATCAATGATAAGGTCGTAGCTAACGGATATTACGTAGAATTTAGTTATACAGACAAATATTTTTTTAAAATATTACATCACCAAAAACTAGAACTTATTAAATGTAAGTATATCTTGATACGTCAAGATCCTCCTTTTAATTTAGAATACATTTCAACAACTTACATTTTAGATAAAATAAAAAATAAAGTTAAAATTATTAACAATCCAACGTCTATTAGAAATATTTCTGAAAAACTATACTCAACATCTTTTCAAAAATATATGCCTAATACTATTTTTACAAAAGATATGAGTGAAATTAATAAATTTTTTTCAAAAAATAAAAAAATGATTATTAAACCTATTCATAGCTTTAGTGGAAATGATATTCATTTATTCCAAAATAAAATAAATACTAAATTAATTACAAATTTCATAAAAAAGCATGGACATATTATGTGCCAAAAGTTTTTACCTAAGATTAAGTTTGGAGATAAAAGAGTTTTTATAATTAATGGCAAAGTTTGTGGTGCCATCTCTAGAGTTCCAAAAAAAGGATCTTTTTTAAGCAACATGAGTAAAGGGGCCATACCTGTCTCTGTTAAATTAACAAAAACAGAAAATGAAATTTCAAATATAATTGCTAAAAATCTTAAAAAAAATGACATCTACTTTTCTGGTATTGATTTTATTGACCAAAAATTAAATGGAGATATTAATGTAACTTCTCCTACGGGATTAAAGTCTTTTTATGATCTTACAAATATTAATCTTGCAAAGATATTTTGGAAAGGATTAAGAGCTTGAAAAATTTATCCGAACAACAAAAAGGGTCTTTACTCGCATTTGTTGCAGTAATGTTTATTACGCCTGACAGTTTATTTATTAGACTTTCTAATGTTGATACTTGGGGGCTTGTTTTTTATCGAGGTCTTATTCCTTTCATCACTGTATTTTTAGGAATGTTATTAATTTATAAATTAAATTTCTTTAAAATGCTTTTTTCAAGTGGCTATCATGGGCTACTTTATATTAGCACTTTCTCTGTAACTAATATTACTTTTGTTGTTTCGATACAAAATACTAATGTTGCAAACACATTAGTTATGATTGCAATGGCTCCTATGTTGTCTGCAGTGCTTGGTGCTATATTTTTAAAAGAATTACCAGATAGAAAAACATGGATTACAATATTTGTAACTTTTACAGCAGCTATTTATATATTCTACGATTCAATTCAATTAGGTAACTTTTTTGGAGATATATTAGGCTTAATAACTGCTTTAGGTTTAGCTGTTGGTGCGGTTACTATTAGATCTGCTAAGGATAAAAATCTAATTCCTGCAGCTGTTGTTGGAAAGCTAATTGTAGCTATGTTTGCACTTCTATTTATTGAGAGTTTTGCACTAGTGGATAATGACCTAATCATTGTTCCTTTAATGTGTATTATGTGTGTTGCTATACCCTTTGTGCTTGTCACCATAGCTCCAAGGTTCATACCTGCAGCTGAAGTGAACTTATTTTTCTTACTAGAGACTATAATTGGTCCTATCTGGGTATGGTTAATTATTAAGGAGCAACCCAGCCTAGAAACGATTCAAGGTGGTACCGTTATCATCGCAGCCATCGCAATCCACTCATTTATTAAATTAAAGAATTCTTAATTTAATCACAATAAAGACTTGATTTACATTTAGATCGCAAATAAGTACGGTCAATTTTATGAATAAAGTTTTAAAGAATTCTTGGGCATTGTTTTTAGGTATGGGCTTTTTAATGATGGCCTATGGATTTCAAGGTTCACTCCTAGGTGTAAGAGCTGTTCAAGAAGAATTCAGTCTTGCAGCAACTGGTTTTATGATGTCTGGGTATTTTGTTGGATACTTTATTGGTGCCTCAACAATTCCTAACCTTATATCAAGAGTTGGTCATATCAGAGTTTTTGCAGCTTTTGCATCTTTAGCATCTTTAATTATTTTGGTTCACTCTATTTTTATCAATCCTTATGTTTGGTTTTTTTTAAGAGTTTTAACTGGAATAAGTATGGTTTGTATTTATACGGTTGCTGAAAGTTGGTTAAATGACAGATCAAGTAATAAAAATAGAGGAAGTGTTTTATCGATCTACATGGTTATTTTATATGGATCAATGGGTATAGGAATGTTTCTATTGAACTTTAGTAGACCTGAGAATTATCAACCATTTATATTAGTTTCAATTATTACCTCTGTTGCACTTATACCTATTCTCTTAACTAAAAAAAAACCACCTACATTTAAAAAAATTAAAGGGATGCCTTTAAGAGAACTTTATGAAACTTCACCATTTGGAATGGTAAGTGCTCTTTTTTATGGAACAATCCAGTCAGCATTATTTACATTGTTAGCAGTATACGCAGCATCAATGAATTTTACTATTTTTCAAATATCACTTGTAACTTTTCTTTTAGCAATTTCTGGTGCTATCTCTCAATATCCTATTGGAAAACTTTCTGATAAATATGACAGAAGAAAAGTAATAGTCATCTCAACTTTTGGTGCTTCTATTTTTGCTTTACTAGCTATTCTATCATCAGGTCAAATGTACTTACCTGGTGAACTTGCCACAAGCAAAGTATGGTTTTTTATTTTTTTAATTTTGTTTTCAATTTGTAGCTTACCAATGTTCTCATTAATTTGTGCTCATACTAATGATTACATACCAAAAGAAAAATTTGTAGCAGCTGGAGCTGGTATACAGTTTACATTTGGTTTGGGTGCTATGAGTGGTCCATTCCTTTGTTCAATATTTATGAATATTGTTGGCTCTAACGGTTTTTTTATATTTTTACTATTCTTTCATGCTTTAATAGGTGTGTTTGGTGTCTATAGAATGAGAGTTAGACAAACAGTTGAAAACCCAGACTCTCAGTTCGTTGCTATGCCTTCAACTATTACACCTGCTGGTATTGAATTAAACCCAACAACAGAACCTATTGAAGAACCAAAAAAACCTGAAGAGGTTCAACCAGTAACAAATCTTTAAGCGTATTGGCCAGCCACATACCCCGAAGACCAAGCCCATTGAAAATTATAACCACCTAAATGGCCAGTAACATCTACTACTTCTCCAATAAAAAATAATCCAGGGTGATTATTGCACATCATTGTTTTGGAAGAAATTTCTTCAGTATCAATACCTCCCAAGGTAACCTCGGCAGTTCTATAACCTTCGGTTCCTGTTGGATTTATCGCCCAAGCATTTATAGAATTACTCAAACTGGTTAATACTTTGTTAGATAATTCACATATATTTCCGTTAACATTATTTTCATTACAGATTATATGAGCTAATCGTTTAGGAAGGATTTCAGAAATTATATTATTTATATCATGCTTAGGATTAGAAATTTTTCTATCATTTAGAAATTTATCTACGTCTAGTTTTGGTGATAAGTTGATCTTGATATCATCTCCCAATTTCCAATAAGAAGAGATTTGTAATATAGAGGGTCCACTCAAACCTCTATGGGTAAACAACATTCCTTCTTCGAAAAAAGTCTTTTTAAATGAAACAACTGCTTCAACAGATAACCCTGTAAGCTCCTTGCATATTGCTAGTACTTTTTCACTAAAAGTTAAAGGAACTAGTGCAGGTAATGTTTCAATAACTTTTAAATTAAATTTTTGAGCAACATCATAACCAAATTTACTTGCTCCAATTTTTGGAATAGATAAACCACCTGTTGCTATAATTAATGATTCACAAAAGTATTTATCACTTCCAACAACTATGAAATATTTATCATCTTGTTTGTCTATATTATCAATAGTTGTATCTTTTTTTAAAACTACTTTTGCCATCTCACACTCTAAAAGTAACATATCTATAATTTGTTGAGCACTTTCATCACAAAAAAGTTGTCCTAATTTTTTTTCATGAAATTTAATATTATGTTTCTTTATTAAATCTATGAAATTATTTTGGGTGTATTGTTTTAAAGCAGATATTACAAATTTTGGATTATTTGAAATAAACTTACTAGGATGAGTGTGCATGTTTGTAAAATTACATCTTCCACCGCCTGATATTCTAATTTTTTCTCCAATTTTTTTTGCATGATCAACTAAAAGTACTTTTCTTCCACGTTTGCCAGCTTCTATAGCACTCATCATACCAGCGGCACCCGCACCTACTACAATAACATCAAATTTTTCTGTCATGGATTAATAATTAAGTTTAATAATGTGGAGGTTTTTTATCAACCATGACCATACCTGCTTCATCACTGTTCTCTAATTCGTTAATTCTTTTTTCAAGATTTAAAACTTGTTTTTTTAAAACTGATGCTTCTTTTTGTTGAGAATACAGTTCATCACTCATTTGGGATATTTCGTTTTGAAGAAAACTGATCTGTTCTTCTAGTTTTTTGACTAAATCTTCCATATAAATACAACTTAAAAGAGTTTCAAAATAAATCAAATAGTCAATTATGAAACTTTTTGTTAAAGTCGAATTATAAGATAATAAAAATTATGCCTTCATTTGATGTAATCAGTAAAATTAGTTACCCAGAATTTGATAATGCTCTTGCCAACTGCCTAAGGGAAATTGGAAATAGATTTGATTTTAAAGGACTTAATATTTCAATTGAAAGAAAAGATAAGATTATCACCACATTAGCTCCTGATGAATTAAAGTTAAAACAAGTAAATGAATTATTGCAAGTTCATCTTATACGACGAAAAGTAGATCCAAGAGTATTATCAATTAAAAATTCAGAAAATGCTGCAGGTTCATCGATTAGACAAGTTAGTGAACTAGAAGAAGGTATTAGTCAAGAAAATGCAAAAAAAATTATAGCTGAAATAAAAAAACTAAAACTTAAAATTCAGATTAAAATTCAAGGAGAAGAATTACGAGCAGAAGGAAAAAAAAGAGATGACCTTCAGGAAGCTATGTCAGCAATAAGTGCTATTGATATTGGTCTCCCGATAGAATTTGTAAACTTTAGAGATTAATCTCATTTTAATGAACAAAGAAAATGCAAGTAAACTTTGGAAAATGATACAGGAAGCTGGCGATTATTTACGTAGTTAGCAGAACAACCTAACCCACATTAAGCTGCATTAACCTACAGTACTTATGTAGGTAATTAAAAATTAACTTAAAATAAATCACTTATAGACTCATCAATTTAAACAAAAAACTAGAAATGAAACTAGAAATATTTGAGATAAATCAAATAGTCAATTATAGAGGTTTTTGATAACATTTTAGTATGAAAAAACTTTTAGGGATTGTGGTTCTGGGTTTTATCTTAAGCAACACGTCTTCGGCTACACCACCAAAACATCAATGGTCACCATCTATTGAAAAATGGAAAAAGATTTTTAAAAAAATAGAGTACCCTCCAAACGACTGCAAGTATTGTACCGAAAGACATGATTATTGGGCCTATAACACCTATCGAAAGGCAAGTTTAAAAAATAGAGATTATAAAAATAATGGGGGTTTAAAAAAAATTATCATTAAACCTGCGAAAAGTAACTCAGTTAGAATTATAAAAAAAAATACCAAACCTCTTCCAAAAGAAATTTATGATTATGTATATTACAGAGATATATCTAGTCTAATGGTATTTGATAAAGGAGTGTTAATTCACGATTGGAAAAGAGATTATATTTTCAATGACAAACCTATTAACGGAGAGTCAAGAAGTAAGTCTATAGTTGGAATAGCAGCTATTAAAATGGCTTGCCAAAATATTTTAGATTTAAATAAAACACATGGTGAATATTCATCTGAAATTAAAGACTCATTTTATGGTCATGTTACATTAAAAGACTCTTTGAATATGCTTGCCAGAGATCAGTACGTTATTAACTATAATATTTTGAAGGAGACACATAGAAAAAAATCTGACTTAACCACTATACTAAATAGACATCCTAAAAGATTAGAAACCGAAGGACCAAAAGAATTCAAATACTCAAATCCTAATACTGATTTAATAACATTAGATATGATAAATGTATTAGGAGGAAAAAAAAAGTTTGTAAAATGGTTTCAAAAAAATATTTCAGAAGCTGCAGGTTTTGCATCAAAGGGTAAGATTTTGTTAGATAAAAAGGAAGCTCCGATTTCATCGTCGTCTATCATGCTTACAAGAGAAGATTGGTTAAGGTTTGGAATGTACGTTATTGAATTAATGAAGGATAAAAAATCTTGTGAAGCAAAAAAGTTGCGAGAAGCTTTTGAGAATGCTGTTCCCACAAAGAAAAAATTTGCTCCTAAATATGCAATGTTCTTTTGGCTAAATGGGTATGGTGTAGAAGATTTAGTTCAAATGAGAGGCCATGGTTTAAGACTATCTTTAATTGATTGGAAAAATGACAAAATAATTCAGACGAATGGTTTTGCTATTAGTTGGAAACCTCAAGAGTTAGTAAATCTTATTTGGAAATAAATTACGTCACAGTTGCAGATAGAATTATTAAAAAAACTTTAAAAGAAATCTAGCTAGCCACGCCTCTGTCTTCTTGAATATTGTTATAGGATTTTATAGGATTACTAGAAATGAAACTAGAAATTGACGAGATAAAACAAGAATTTAGGTTGTATGAATAAAGAAAACGCAAGTAAACTGTGGAAAATGATCCAGGAAGCCGGCCTTTATTTACGGAGGAAGCAGGACAACCTAACCCACATTAACCCACACTACCCTGCACTAGTTATGCAGACTATTTAACTTTCATTAAAAATAAATCTCATACAGACTCATCAATTTAAGCAACAAACTAGATACACGACTAGATATATTAGAGATAAATCAAATGGTCAATTCTAGAGGTTTTTGATAACATTTTATTATGAAAAAACTTTTAGGGATCGTGATTCTAACTTTTTTTATATGTAATTTAGGTTATACGGAGCCTGTTACAGTCAAAAAAACGAAGTGGCATCACATGGATATCAAAAAACATTTTGAAATAATCAATAACAATGTTCGCGCTGGTAAATCAGCTCAAAAGTTTGAAATTAGACATGGTGAATGTAAAAAACAAGACTGTAAATGGGGTGCTCAAAGAACAGAAAGACATTTAAAAAAACTTCATTACTCAAGTAAAAAATTTAAAGAACCAGTTTTTTATGCTTTGAGTATCTACATACCCGAAGATTTTGGATACGATTTCGTAGCCTCAAAGATGTCTTTGTTTCAAGCTAAAATGAAAGGTGTAGACATGCCATTATGGATGATTTCTACGCAAGGTTCAGGCTTTCAAGTAAGATTGGGTCACTATAAGAGATGCCATGGATTTTTATTTAAAAAAGGTAGTTGGAATGATTTTATAGTAAAAACTAATTATAGTAGAGAAAGTATCAAAAGTGAAAAGTATTTTGAGCTATGGTGGAATGGTGTTCAGATTAATGAATGCACCCATTATATTCCATTTGTAAAAAGCAAACATATTAAAGAGTCCAAAAGCCATGGATGGAGCAGTAACAATCAACAAATTAATATGAGATACGGTATTTATAAATTTAGGGTTGGTGATTACTTATCTCAAATAAATAAAAACAAGCCAAAGGGAATGAAGACTATGACTCAACCAAGTGGTCAAAAAAATATAATAAAACCTTTTAAATATAAATGGGAAAATAAAATTCCAACAACTGTTATGCTATTTGATGAAGTTAGATTTGGTAAATCCTATGATGAAGTAGATATAAACAACAATGAACCAGTTGATTAATAAATTGAAAAAACTTTTAGGGATCGTGGTTCTGGATATAGGATTTTATAGGACAAACTAGATACACGACTAGATATATGGAGAGATAAAACAGGATTTTAGGTTGTATGAATAAAGAAAACGCAAGTAAACTGTGGACTTTGATACAGGAAGCCGGCCTTTATTTACTAGGTCAACTTCCCAGTCACCCTAATCACCCTAAAGGAAGAAACCCCTACGCCCATGTTGCTCTATGTGTCAAAGAGAAGTTTGGCAACTCATATAAAGATATTCCTGATGAAAAGTTTCAAGAAGTTGTTGATTACATTAACTTTTTGAAAGAGAACCCAAGTTAAGCAAGAGAACATTTTGTTCTCACTCGGAAATGTTTGTGGTTTGCTTCTAGTCTCTCCCAGATAATCTTACAACCACGATTCCTAAATCTTTTTCAATAATTAAATTTATCCATAATTGATTAATAAAATTATTATAGTGATAGTTATTAACACAGCACTCACAATAATATAATTCAACCTAATATTAAATTTTTTGAATACTACTTCAGTAATTTTTTCCCAGAATATTCCAATTAAAAGGATGATTATAGCTGGCAGAATATATTTTATCATTTCTAATTTTTTAAAATTATAGCAATGTAGCTACATAAGAAAAAAATTGACAAACCTGCGAGATATTTTGTTTCCCTAGTTTTTCCAAATTTTTTATATTGGATTATACTTAATAATATAAATGTTATTGAGGTAATCAAAAAATATATTGGTTCAATAATTCCATCTAATCTAGCCATAATAAACTCTACTAAATCATAAATTGGGTATCTAGGTGTGGAATAGTCGCTAGTTAGAATTCAAGGATTCTAGGTCCTTTTTTCTTTAATCTATAATCCCTGCTAAATTTTTAGCAGCCTTTTTTTTGGATCCTGCAGTTAATCCTTTGACATAGGCTGTTGCTATTCTTTCAGGATTTTTAATATTTCTTTTTTTAAATTTTTTTAATAAATCTTTGTAGTTAGGTTTTCTAGGCATTACTTTGGAGCTTTTTTTAATGGGTTTTTCATTTTTTATAATATGTCATTCATCCATGCCGATCCTTTTGGAAAAATATCACTCACAATCCAACCCTACCAAAACTAAAATCAGGTGTCTAGGTAATGGAAGGAAGTTTGTTCAGCATTCGAAAATGTCTCTAGTTTGTTTGAGAAATTGTTTCTAAAAGTTGATCAACATCACTTTCTTTAGTATTCCAAGCAGCAACAAGTCTTACTGCTTTTCCATCAAGCTCTTCTTGATTCATTTTATAACCTTCTGAATTAAGATGCTCAATAATAGGTTTTGGAAATTTTGCAAATACTTCATTTGCTTCTGTAGGATAGGCTAATTCAATGTTCTGATTAGCGTCTAATCCTTCACTTAATTTTTTTCCCATTAAATTTGCATGTTTTGCATTTCTTAGCCAAATATCATTTGAAATATAAGCTTCTAGTTGAGCTGAAACAAATCTCATTTTTGAAAGTAAATGTCCTGATCTTTTCATTAAGAAGGGAAGATTGCCAACAAGCTCTGGTTTAAAAAATATAATTGCTTCTGCTGCGATACATCCATTTTTAGTTGCACCAAAAGATAAAACATCTATTCCTGACTTCCATGTCATCTCAGCGGGAGTAGCACCTAAAGATACCAAGGCATTAGCAAATCTAGCTCCATCCATGTGCATTTTTAAATTATGCTTATGAGTGGTTTCAGATATGGCTGCAATTTCATCTAATTGATAAACTTCACCTGTTTCACATAATTGAGTAATACTCACTACAGAAGGTTGTGTGTGGTGTACGATACCAACTCCTCCAATATTTTCTGATAATTCTTCTGATGTAAATTTTCCATTAATTCCATTTAAAGGTACAAGTTTTGCACCACCCGTGTAAAATTCAGGGGCCCCACATTCATCTGTATTGATATGGGAATGCTTGTGGCAATAAATACTTCCAAAAACTGGTGTCATTGCTGATAAAGCTAGAGCATTAGCGGCTGTACCTGATGCTGTTGGATAAACAATCACATCTTTTTCAAAGATTTCAGAAAATTTATTTTGTAAGTTCGTTGACCACTCATCATTACCATATGGAGTACTGTCTCCTTCATTGGCTTTGATAATTGCCTCTAATACCTCAGGACAAGCACCTGCTACATTATCAGAGGCAAATTTAACTCGCTCTCTTTTTGTTTTAATTTTAGATGTCATAAATATTATTGTTTTGGAAAATAATCTTTTAACTCACCTTCACGATAAACATCTGCTGTACAACAATGAAGTCCCCCACCAAATGCATAGGCATCTCTCATTTCAACTGGTATTACTTCCATTCCTAATTTATCTAATTGTTCTGCTTGATATACTTCACTTTTTTCAACACAAACAGTTTTTGGATCTAATACTAGAACGTTCATTGAAAGCCAAGTTGAAGAATAACATAATGGCGGTGGCTCATTGTGTGCTGGTTGTGCACTATCAATAATTTCCCATCCATTATTTTCAAATAATTTTCTTTGTTCTTTTGGTAGTCTTCTTTGTGGATTATTGATAATTAATCCCTCTTTAATTGGTGTAAATGTTGCATCAATATGAATTGGGTATGGGTCACCTGGAAAATTAACAGCATGAACTCTATGATCTTTGTAATGTCTTTTAAGCCAATCAATCCCTTTAAGATTAGTTGTAAAACCATGTTGAACTACTAAATCTTTACCAAATCTTAAAACATCAGCTGCATCAAATAATGCTTCTTCCTCAGTTGTTACAAAAAATTTATCCTCAGTCCATTCTAATCTTTTTTGAATTCCAATTTTATCTGATAAATAATCTTTTCTATAATCTGCATCAGTTAATCTTGGTTTAGGAGCAGCTTCATGTCTCATATTAGGATCTTCATCATAATATTTTTTTAACAAAGGTCTGTAACATAGATATTCAAACCATCTACATCTATAACTCATAGTTGCTTCTAAAATTTCACTTCCAACTGTTAACAAAACATCTCTTGGTGGCATACAGCCAAACATTGTTTCTGCTTCCCAGTCGGGTGTTGATGTTTTTTTATTAAAATCTATTGGATCTGGTCTATCTACTTTTATGCCTCTTTTAATTAGCATATTTGAAAAATCATCTAGCAACTGATTTGCCTTATCAACTGTGTCTTTCATTCTTGGCCCAAACTGACCTCGCATATCTGAGTCTTCTGGAACCTTGGCATCTAATGCTGGTTCTGGAGCTGGTATACAAGTACCGTCAGCCTTACCAACAATTACATGTTTTAAAGGATCCCACTCATTCCAACTATTAACTATAGTTTTTTCATTCATAATTTATGATTTGATAATATTATGTTCTGGACCAAAAGGAAACTTAGTAATGTTTTCAGCATTATCTTTTCCTATAACTAGGATGTCATGCTCTCTATAACCTCCAGCTCCTGGCTTTCCATCAGGTATCATGATCATAGGCTCCATAGAAACAACCATATTCTCTTCTAAGACAGTGTCTATGTCTTCTCGTAATTCTAATCCAGCTTCTCTTCCATAAAAATGAGACAGAACACCAAATGAATGGCCATAACCAAATGTTCGGTAATGAAGATAACCAAGCTCAGCAAATAGCTCGTTTAAATCATGACAGATAGCAGAACATTTTACACCTGGCTTAATTAACTCTAGTCCTCTTTTATGAACCTTAACATTTGCTTCCCAGGCTTTTAAAGAAGCGTCATCAATTTCATCTACAAAAAGAGTTCTTTCTAGAGCTGTGTAGTATCCTGAAATCATAGGAAAGGTATTTAACGAAAGAATATCTCCTGCTTCTAATTTTCTATTAGTCTTTGGATTATGCGCACCATCTGTATTTAACCCTGACTGAAACCAAACCCAGGTATCCATATATTCAGCATCAGGGTAGGTTTTGGCAATTTCACGCTCCATTTTATCTCTACCTGCTATTGCAATTTCAAGCTCGCTTTCTCCAACTTTAATATTCTTTACGATCTCTTCACCCCCAAGATCAGCAATTCTTGCACCATTTTTGATAATTTTTATTTCTTCATCAGATTTTATCATCCTCAGTTGCATTAAATCTTTAGAAACATCACTAAAAACTGAAAAAGTAAAAATAGATGTAAGCTTTTCTTTTACATCTAAAGTTACATGATCGTTTTCTATACCAATATTTTTAGGAGGTTCGTCTCTTCCTATAATTGAAACTATTGCTTTTAAAAAATTATCCCTTTTCCAATCAGTATAAATTATATTATCACTATGAGATCTCCGCCAAGGTTGGCTTGCATCTATGTTTGCAGAAATTGTTGAAATTTTATTGGCTGTTACAATGCATCCATAAGGTCTTCCAAAAGAACAATAGATGAAGCCTGTATAGTAAGCAATATTGTGCATTGAAGTTAGAATAATCATATCAAGATTATTTTTACTCATTATAGTTCTTAAATTAATTAATCGTCTTTGATACTCTTGGTCAGTAAAAGGTAGTTTTGCCTTATCACCATTTTTTAATGTAAAAAAATCAGGTCTTTCCATTATAATTAATTAAGAGCGATAAACCGTCTATTAGTTTTAATTGTAAGACTATAATAAATGATAGACATAAAAAGAAAGAAGCCTCCTATTATCGTATTAGTCGACGGTATTTCATTAATTCCTAAAATTGGAATCCATACCCAAAATATGCCACCTATAACTTCAGTTAATGACAACAAAGTTAATTCTGCTGCTGGTATAGCTTTTGATCCAATAGAATATAAAATTAAACCCATACAAACTAACGTTCCATGTATAGAAAATAATGCTCCATTATAACTTGTGGATAGAAAAACCATATCATTGGTTAAAATAACTATTGTTGCAACCACAAAACAAAAAAGACCAGCAAAAGCTACAGTAGTAAATTTTGGTGTTTCTTTATTCCATCTCAAGGTTACTGAAAAAATAGAGAAACCAATTGAAGAAGTCATTCCAAATATTAGCCCTAATAAAGAATTTTTTTCTGTATTACCCAAAGCTATTATTATAATTCCAACTGTTGCAATAAATATAGCTATCCAAACATTTAATGAAATTTTTTCTTTTAAAAATAAAAAACCTAGTAAGGCTGTAAAAAAAGGCATGGCAGCTAAGCAAAGCAAAGTAACGGCAGCACTGGTATTTGTAATAGAGTAAATGAAGGTTATCATTGCAATACCTAGTCCTGTTCCACCAATGATACCTGAAATTCCAATTTTTAAATAATTCTTATAAAAATCTTTTCCTTCTTCAAAGAAAAGATAAAGATTTAAAATCAAAAAGATTGTAAGGCCACGTGCAAAAATATATTGCCATGGAACTAAATTTGGTTCATTCATATACCGAACAACTAAAGGTCCAAAGGACCATATAAGACCCGCTAATAAAACTACTGGGATTGCAATTTTTTCATTTTTTAACTCAAGCATTGATGGATATTTAATAGTAATTATTTTGTACTACAATAAAAATGAGATCTATTTAAAAATATTAATATTTGAACCGATTGGAGAGTAACATTCAATTAACTCCCCTTTTTTGAATATAGATTGTCCATCTTTGAATAGACCCCATACATTTGACTCTACAAATGATTTAATTCTGAATGATTCTTGACCTTTTAAAACCTCTAACTCTATTTTTCCATCATTAGTTGAAGTTAACTTTGCTTTTAAAAATCTAATAATCTTTTTACTCTTTGAATAGTTATTTTTTAATTTAGCTTTAAATGGTTTTTCAACCTTAACTCCAAGGATATTAAGTAGATAAGGATAAACAAAAAATCTAAAGCAAGCAGATGAAGAAATAGGATTACCAGGTAGCCCAAAAATAGCTTTTTCAGTTTTATTGAATTTTGCAAACATTACTGGTTTACCAGGTCTAATCGAAACACCTTTAAAAAAATTAGACAAACTAAATTTTTTGATTATGTGGGGAACAAAATCATGTTTACCTGCAGAAACAGCACCTGATGTGATGATAATATCTATTTTAGATTTAAAACTTTTTTCTATTTTTTTTTGAAAAAGTTTTTCATCCTTATCCCTTAAAACTCCACCATCTATAAAGTTAAATAAAAAATTATTAGATAAGGATTTTATGTAATGACTATTTGAGTTTCTAACTTTCCAATTAGCAATATCTCTATTATTAGAAATTTCATTTCCCGTTGAAAAAAATAAAATATTAGGCTTTTTTTTAACTTTAATATTTACTATGCCTAATGTTTTAAAAGCTAATATATGAGAAGGTTGAATTATAGTGCCTTTTTTAATTATCAAGTCTTTTTTTTTATAATCTGATCCAGCATATCTGATGTGTTGGTTAGTTCTTATCTTTTCATTAATTAAAATAAATTTTCTACTTTTATTAAAAATAATTTTTTCTATTGGAATTATAGTATCAAAATTTTTAGGTATAAGCGCACCTGTCATTACTTCGACAGCTTCGAACTTATTTATTTTTTTTAATGACGGATTATCACCTGCAGATATAGTTTTTAAAATTTTAAAGTTTTGTGAATTATTTTTATTTAACTTGCTTGTATCTTTTGAGTTAATAGCAAAACCATCAAATGCAGCATTAGTTCCAGCTGGATAATTTACAGTTGAATAGATATCTAATGCATTAATCCTATTTGATGATATTGATGAGTTAATAATTTCATCTTTTATTTTTATCTTTGATTTTATTAAGATTTTCTTAGCTTCCTTATAAGTAATCATTTTAATTTTTTTTTAGTATTTTTTTTGCTTCTTCCAAATCTTCTTTAGTATTTATATTAAAAAAAGGATCAAATTTTTTAGGTTCAATATCAATTGTTTTTACCCCTATTTTATTGGCCCAATCCTCTACTTTTCTGAAATTATTATTAATCAAATCATTTTCAAGTGGTTTTAATAATTCAATTGACCATAAGCCAAAAATATTGTGTCTTTTGTTGTTTGACTTAACAAAATACAACATGCTATCTTTTAGTTTAATTCTTTTTTGGTATTCATCTATAATTGATGTTTCAAAAAAAGGTGTATCTGATGGAAATGTTGCAATCCACTGATATGATTTTTGATTTTCTTTAACCCATTTCATTGCACTCAGAACTCCTGCTAATGGTCCAAAATCATCAAAACAATCAGGAATTATTGTTACTTTTTTTATTTTTTTTGTATCTACGCTTTGGCTTGAGACAATAAGTATCTCCTCATATCTATTGCTAATTTTTAATAAAACGTGCTCTAACAATGTTTTATCACCAAGTTTTGTCTGGTTTTTATCTTCACCAAATCTCTTTGACTTTCCACCCGCTAGCACAACAGCTAAAATATTGTTATCTTTCATAAATCAAAATATAAAACATTAATCTCTTAATTAAAGAATTATAATGGACTTAGAAATTTTAGAAATTGCATCTAATACTGAAAACCACAAAGTGCTTAAAAAGCATACACATCAATCAAGGAACAAAAACCCTTTATGTGGTGATGAAATGGAAATTAGTTTAATGGTTAAAGACAATATTGTTCAAGACATGGGGTATCAATGTAAGTCCTGCGTGTACTGTCAAGCCTCTGTTAGTTTACTTTCAAGATGGGTTATGCAAGTACCAATAGAAAAAATTTCAGATTTTATTTCAAAAGCTGAGCTTTTCTTTGATGAGAATTTTGATCAATTAAAAAAGATTAATATAAAAGGTTTAAAAGATTTTAAAAAAATAATGAATTCAAAAAACATTTCTAGAAAAGAATGTTTATTGCTTCCTTTTAAAACTCTTTCGAAGGCCCTGAAACTTTAAAACAACACTAACAACAAGAATAAAAGAATATGATAAATACAATAAAAGAAAACTTTAACAGAGCTCTATATGCTCTAATATTTTCAATAATCACAATTGGTACCCTTTCATTCTTAAGTTTTGAAACTCCTTATGGATTGTTTTTAGCTGGGTCATTTGGATCTTCCATGGTTCTACTTTTTGGGTATCCAGAAAGTCCTTTTGCCCAACCCAAAAATGTCTTTTTTGGACACTTAGTAACATCTATAGTTGGTGTATTAATTTTAAAATTTCTACCCATTGATCAGTTTTTACAAATAGCTATTGCAGTAGGTCTTGGTATTTTTGTAATGATACTACTTGGTGTAACTCACCCACCTGCAGGCGGAAATCCTATTGTTATAATACTGGGTGCAGTTTCATATGATTTTTTATTAAACCCAATTATTCTTGGTTCTATAATAATAATTGTTTATGCAATTATTTTAAATCGTTTCATTTTAAAGAAAAACTACCCAAGTAGTTGGAAAAGCTAATCTTTTCACTGTTTCAAATTTAGCCAGTTTAAATATACTAGCTAAATGAATTCTAATTATAAAGTCATAAAATTTAGATCTAATAATTCAAAAGAGGTTAATGATCAAATATCCATTGAAGAACCACTGGAAATAATTCTTAAATATAAAGATAAAGAAAATTGGAATGAAAATACTATCTCTATTACGATGAGAACGCCTGGTGATGATGAAGATTTAGTAAGAGGATTTCTTTTTAATGAGAGGGTAATTGAAAAAATTGAATATATAGAAAAAATTGAACACAGTGGAAGACCTACTGATCAATATGGTATTAAAAATAAAATTACTGTAACGATTAATAATTTTGAAAATATTGATATTGATAAAATAAAAAGAAATTTTTTAACAAATTCTTCTTGTGGTGTTTGTGGAAAAACCTCTTTAGATTCCTTAGAAATTATTAAAAAGGATAAAATCTTAAAATCCATTCCAAAAATTACAAAAGAAACTATTATGACATCACCAGATAAACTTCGACAAAATCAGTCAGAATTTTCTAAAACTGGAGGGATTCATGCAAGTGGGTTATTTACAGCTAAGGGTGACATCGTAGCTATAAAGGAAGATGTTGGAAGACATAATGCTTTAGATAAATTAATAGGTCATACTCTTGATCAAAAATTACTTAACACAAATACTCAATTTTTGACATGTTCTGGGAGACTTAATTTTGACCTCGTTCAGAAGGCCCTAATGGCAAACATAGGTGTGCTTATAGGAGTGGGTGCGCCAACAAGTCTTGCTATAGATTTAGCAAATA